>NZ_JAWHNU010000061.1:0-37947 GCF_032582135.1 Pseudomonas syringae group sp. J309-1
CCCCGTTAAACCACGCCGGCCGGAATTCGACATTGCTGTGTGGGGCAAACCGGCAGGGATGCCGGTTTAGCCGCCTCAGGCCATGGATGGCCGGTGGCGGCGGCGCCACGCAGCAATGTCGGATTACGGGCATGCCGAGCGACAGCGAGGCACCAAGTGGTGGGGCAAGAGCCTTTTGCTTACTTTTGGGCCCCAAAAGTGAGGCGCCGTAAGGGCGCAACCAATATTAGCCATCACCGCGATAACGGATATACCGCCACAAAAAAAGCCCGCAACTCTCACAAGCTGCGGGCTTTCTCACAGGCGTACTCGAAGATTACTCTTCGATATTGCCCATAGCGGTCGTGTTGAAACCACCGTCCACATACATGATTTCGCCGCTGATGCCGGACGCCAGGTCCGAACACAGGAACGCGCCAGCGTTGCCGACTTCATCAATGGTCACGTTACGACGTAGCGGAGTTTGCGCTTCGTTCGCAGCCAGCATCTTACGGAAGTTCTTGATACCCGAAGCCGCCAACGTACGAATCGGACCGGCCGATACCGCGTTGACGCGAGTGCCTTCCGGGCCCAGGCTGCCTGCCAGATAACGTACACCGGCTTCCAGGCTGGCCTTGGCCATGCCCATCACGTTGTAGTTCGGCATAGTGCGCTCGGCGCCCAGATACGACAGAGTCAGCAGGCTGCCATTGCGGCCTTTCATCATCTCGCGACCGGCTTTGGCCAGTGCCACGAAGCTGTAGGCGCTGATGTCGTGAGCGATACGGAAACCATCGCGGGTAGTGGCTTCGGTGAAGTCGCCATCCAGCTGGTCGCCTGGAGCGAAGCCAACGGAGTGAACGATCACATCCAGGCCGTCCCACTTCTTGCTCAGGTCTTCGAAGACCTTGGCGATTTCTTCGTCACTGGCTACGTCACAAGGGAAGCACAGCTCAGGGCCCGAGCCCCAGCCAGCGGCGAATTCTTCGACGCGACCTTTGAGTTTGTCGTTCTGGTAGGTGAAGGCAAGCTCTGCACCCTCGCGATGCATGGCGGCAGCAATACCGGATGCGATGGACAGTTTGCTAGCGACACCGACGATCAGGACGCGCTTACCGGCGAGAAAACCCATGTGTTGTTCCTCTTCAGGTTAATCGACAGCTACTGGTGCCAAAAAGGCGGCTTCCAGCAACTGCTGTGTATAAGAATGTTGCGGTGCGGCAAAGATTTCTTGCGCATCACCCTGTTCGACCACTTGACCCTGCTTGACCACCATCAATTGGTGGCTGAGGGCTTTGACGACAGCCAGGTCATGGCTGATAAACAAATACGTCAGGTTGTACTTGGTTTGCAGCGAGCGCAGTAGCTCGACTACCTGACGCTGCACTGTCCGGTCGAGCGCCGAAGTGGGCTCGTCCAGCAGAATCAGCGCCGGTTTCAGTACCAGTGCCCGGGCAATGGCGATTCGCTGCCGTTGCCCACCGGAGAACTCGTGAGGGTAGCGGTGCCGGGTTTCCGGATCCAGTCCCACCTCTCTGAGCGCTTCGATAATCGCCGTTTCCTGCTCGGCCGCCGTGCCCATGCGATGAATTCGCAGGCCTTCGCCGACGATTTCACCGACTGACATCCGTGGGCTCAGGCTGCCAAACGGGTCCTGAAAAACCACCTGCATCTGTCGACGCAACGGACGAATCTGTTGCTGCGACAGGCAGTCTAGCGTCTCGCCCTGAAAACGTATGACACCCTGGCTACCGATCAGGCGAAGAATTGCCAGGCCCAACGTCGATTTGCCCGAGCCGCTTTCACCAACAATCCCCAGCGTCTGCCCTTTGGGCAGACTGAAGTGGATGCCGTCCACAGCCTTGACGTGATCAACGGTCCTTTTGAACAGACCTTTCTTGATCGGAAACCAGACCTTCAGATCCTCAACCTCCAGCAGCGGTGCGCCAGCCGGGTTGGCTGCCGGGCCGCCACTGGGCTCTGCGCTGAGCAGGATTTTGGTATACGGATGCTGGGGCGAACGAAACAATTCGTCACAGGACGCTTGTTCGACGATGCAACCGCGCTGCATGACACATACGCGGTTGGCTATTTGCTTCACAACGTTCAAGTCATGGCTGATAAGCAGCAATGCCATACCCAAACGCGACTGCAATTCCTTGAGCAGTTCGAGGATTTTCAGCTGCACCGTCACGTCCAGCGCGGTGGTGGGCTCGTCGGCAATCAGCAGTTCCGGCTCGTTGGCCAGGGCCATGGCGATCATCACCCGTTGCCGTTGGCCGCCCGATAACTCATGGGGCAGGGCTTTCAGGCGTTTTTCTGGTTCCGGAATGCCCACCAGCTCCAGCAGCTCAAGGGTACGGCGGGTCGCGTCCTTGCCGGTCAGGCCTTTGTGCAGACCGAGAACTTCGTTGATCTGCTTCTCGATCGACTGCAATGGATTGAGCGAAGTCATCGGTTCCTGGAAGATCATCGCGATTCGATTGCCGCGAATCTTGCGCAGCTTTCTCTCGTCCAGGGTCAACAGGTCCTGACCGGCGTAGCGAATGGTGCCGCTCGGGTGGCGAGCCAGCGGGTAGGGCAGCAGGCGCAGAATCGAGTGCGCGGTGACTGATTTGCCGGAGCCACTCTCACCCACCAGCGCCAGGGTTTCGCCCCGGCGAATGTCAAAATTGATGCCTTCGACCACGCGCTGACAGCCTTCGCCGGACACGAACTCGACGGCCAGATCGCGGATCTCGATCAGATTGTCATTGTTCATTTCATTTCCTTGGGTCGAAAGCATCGCGGGCGGATTCGCCGATGAACACCAGCAGGCTCAACATCAGGGCCAGTACCGCGAACGCGCTGATGCCCAGCCATGGGGCTTGCAGGTTGGATTTACCTTGGGCAACCAGTTCGCCCAGTGACGGCGACCCGGCCGGAAGGCCAAAGCCAAGGAAGTCCAGCGCGGTCAGGGTACCGATGGCGCCGGTGAGGATAAACGGCATGAAGGTCATGGTCGAGACCATGGCGTTGGGCAGGATATGGCGGAACATGATCGCGCCGTTTTCCATGCCCAGTGCACGGGCTGCGCGTACGTACTCCAGATTGCGCCCACGCAGGAACTCGGCCCGCACCACATCCACAAGGCTCATCCAGGAAAACAGCAGCATGATGCCCAGCAACCACCAGAAGTTGGGCTGCACGAAGCTAGCCAGGATGATCAGCAGATACAGCACCGGTAACCCGGACCAGACTTCCAGAAAGCGTTGCCCGACCAGATCCACCCAGCCGCCGTAAAACCCCTGCAAAGCACCGGCGATGACGCCGATGATCGAGCTGAGTATCGTCAAGGTCAGGGCGAACAGCACCGAAATCCGGAAGCCGTAGATCACCCGGGCAAGCACGTCCCGACCCTGATCGTCCGTACCGAGCAGGTTTTCCGCGGAGGGCGGGGCAGGGGCCGGGACTTTCAGGTCGTAATTGATGCTCTGGTAGCTGAACGGGATCGGTGCCCACAACGTCCAGCCGCCTTTGGCCTCAAGCAGTTCCTTGATGTAGGGGCTTTTGTAATTGGCTTCCAGGGGGAATTCGCCACCAAAGGTGGTTTCCGGATAGCGTTCCAGCACCGGGAAGTACCACGCGCCGTCGTATCGAATGGCCAGTGGTTTGTCATTGGCGATCAGTTCCGCGCCCAGGCTCAGAACGAAGAGGATCAGGAACAGCCACAGCGACCACCAGCCGCGCTTGTTGGCCTTGAAACGCTCGAAGCGTCGGCGATTCAGAGGAGACAACTTCATATCAATGTTTCCTGCTTTCGAAGTCGATGCGCGGGTCCACCAGGGTGTAGGTGATGTCCCCGATCAGTTTCACCACCAGCCCCAGCAGGGTGAAGATAAACAACGTACCGAACACCACGGGATAGTCGCGGTTGATGGCGGCTTCGAAACTCATCAGGCCCAGGCCGTCGAGGGAGAAAATCACTTCCACCAGCAGTGAACCGGTAAAGAAAATACCGATGAACGCCGACGGGAAACCGGCAATCACCAGCAGCATTGCGTTGCGGAATACGTGGCCGTAGAGAACGCGATTGTTGCTCAGACCCTTGGCCTTGGCGGTCGTCACGTACTGCTTGCCGATCTCGTCGAGAAAACTGTTTTTGGTCAACAGGGTCATGGTCGCGAAGTTGCCGATCACCAGCGCGGTAACTGGCAGCACCAGGTGCCAGAAATAATCGAGAATCTTGCCGCCCGCGCTCAGCTCGTCGAAATTGTTCGAGGTCAGGCCGCGCAACGGGAACCAGTCGAAGTAACTGCCTCCGGCAAACAGCACGATCAGCAGGATGGCGAACAGGAAGGCCGGGATCGCGTACCCGACGATGATTGCCGAGCTGGTCCAGACGTCGAAGTGGCTGCCATGTCGGGTGGCTTTGGCGATCCCCAGCGGGATCGACACCAGGTACATGATCAGCGTGCTCCATAGCCCGAGGGAAATGGACACCGGCATCTTTTCGATGATCAGGTCGACGACCTTGGCGTCACGGAAGAAGCTGTCGCCGAAATCCAGATGGGCGTAGTTCTTGATCATGATCCACAGACGTTCCGGCGCTGACTTGTCAAAGCCGTACATCTTTTCGATTTCTTTCACCAGGGCCGGGTCTAGGCCTTGGGCCCCGCGGTAGTTGGAACCGGCCACCGAGACTTCTGAGCCGCCGCCAGCGATTCGGGTGGTGGCGCCCTCGAAGCCTTCGAGCTTGGCGATCATTTGCTCTACCGGCCCGCCAGGGGCTGCCTGAATGATCACAAAGTTGATCAACAGGATGCCGAACAGCGTCGGGATGATCAGCAGCAGGCGCCGCAGGATATAAGCCAGCATGTCAGCGCTCCTCCTTCTCGGCGTCTGCATCGGGTGCCGGCTGCTGCGGCGGTGCAGGTTTCACATCCGGTTTTACCCACCAGTTGGACAGGCCGATATCCGACAGGGCTTTCGCCTGCGGATGCGCCAGGTGATCCCAGTAAACGATCCGCCAGCTTTTGATATGCCAGTTGGGCACCATGTAGAAGCCCCACAGCAGCACGCGGTCCAGGGCACGGGTATGGGCGATCAGGCTTTCCCGGGAGTCTGCGTTGATCAGGCCGTCCACCAGGGTATCGACTGCCGGATCTTTGAGGCCCATGAAATTGCGGCTGCCGGTGCGGTCGGCGCTGACCGAATGAAAGAACTCACGTTGCTCGTTACCCGGCGATGAAGATTGCGGAAAACTGCTGACAATCATGTCGAAGTCCCGCGAGCGCAAGCGGTTCATGTACTCGGCCACATCCACGCGGCGGATGGTCAGTTCAATACCAAGGTCCTTGAGGTTGCGCTTGTAAGGCAGCATGACCCGCTCAAAGGCAGTCTGCGCCATCAGGAACTCCAGCTTGACCGGGTTGCCTTGCGCATCGGTCATATGGTCGTCCTTGATGCGCCAGCCGGCTTCTTGCAGCAACTGATAAGCACGGCGCATTTGCGGCCGAATCATGCCGCTGCCGTCGGTGGTTGGCAGCACGAACTCATCCGTGAACACTTGATCAGGAATCTTGCCGCGCAAAGGTTCGAGCAGTTTCAGCTCCTCACCAGAGGGGAGGCCGCTGGAGGCCATTTCGGAGTTGTCGAAGTAGCTTTTGGTGCGAGTATAGGAGCCGTTGAACAACTGTCTGTTGGTCCATTCGAAATCGAACAGCAGGGTCAGCGCCTCACGCACTTTCGGGTCCTGGAACACCGGGCGGCGTAAATTCATTGCGAAGCCCTGCATACCCTGCGGGTTGCCGTTGGGCAGCTCTTCCTTGATCAACCGACCTTCGCGCACGGCCGGGATGTCGTAGGCCGCGGCCCAGTTCTTCGCGGTATTTTCCAGGCGATAGTCGTATTGACCGGCTTTCAGTGCCTGCAACGCCACGTCGCTGTCGCGATAGTAGTCGTAGTTCATCACGTCAAAGTTGTACTGGCCACGGTTGACCGGCAGGTCTTTGGCCCAATAATCCTTCACCCGTTCGTAGCGCACCGAGCGCCCGGCTTTAACCTCGGCGACTTTGTAAGGGCCGCTGCCCAACGGGAGTTCAAGGTTGCCTTTGTTGAACTCGCGAGTGGCCCAGAAGTGCTTGGGCAGTACCGGTAACTGGCCAAGGATCAACGGCAACTCGCGACTGTGGCTATCCTTGAATTTGAACAGCACCCGCAGCGGGTCCTCGACGACCACCTTCTCGACGCCTGCGTAATAGGCGCGGTACATCGGGGCGCCGTCCTTGATGAGGGTGTTGAAGGTGAACTCCACGTCTTCGGCACGGATGGGGTGGCCGTCATGGAAGCGTGCCTCGGGGCGCAGGTAGAAGCGCACCCAGGTGTTGTCCGGCGCTTTTTCGATCTTGCCCGCGATCAGGCCGTATTCGGTAAGCGGCTCGTCCAGGCTGGAACGGGCCAGTGTGTCGTAGATCAGGCCAAGGTCTTCAGCGGGCGCGCCCTTGTTGATAAACGGGTTGAGGCTGTCGAAGCTGCCAAAGCCTGCCTGGCGAATGGTGCCGCCCTTGGGCGCATCTGGATTCACATAGTCAAAGTGCTTGAAGTTGGCCGGGTACTTCGGCGCTTCGTCATACAGCGTCAGGGCGTGCTGGGGCGCAGCCTGGGCGGTGCAGGCAATGCCGACCAGCAACAGGCCGCCAGCCTGCTTGAGCAGGGAACGCAACGGGTTCATTGGGTCTTCTCCAGAGGCTTTATCCACCACGCACGCAAACCCAGGGTATAGGGCGGGGTGGTGACCATGGCGAACCGGTTGCGGTACGCCAGGCGATGATTGTTCAAGTACCAGTTGGGGATCATGTAGTGCTGAGACAGCAGGACTCGATCCAGCGCGCGCGCGGCTGCCACTTGCGAGTCCCGTGTCTGCGCGGCGAGTAGTTGATTGAGCAGTCCGTCGACCACCGGACTGGCCACGCCCGCGTAATTCTTGCTGCCCTTGATGGCGGCCTGGCTCGAGTGGAAATACTGCCACTGCTCCAGGCCGGGGCTAAGGGTTTGCGTCAAGGTCATGCTGATCATGTCGAAATCGAACTGGTCCAGCCGCTGCTTGTATTGGGCACGGTCGACCGTACGTAAGCGGGCGTCAACGCCGATCCGGCGCAAGTCTTCAATAAACGGCTGCTGGATACGCTCAAGGCTTGGGTTGACCAGCAGGATCTCAAAGCGCATTTGCTGGTCCTTGGCGTTCACCAGTCCGTGGTCCGAGAGCTTCCAGCCTGCTTCGCCAAACAGCTTCAGCGCTTTACGCAGGGTTTCACGGGGGATGCCGCCGCCGTCGGTTTTCGACACGGTGAACGGCTGGGTGAACAGGCTTGGCGGCAATTGCTCGCGATAAGCTGATAGCAGCAACCATTCGGCACCGGTAGGCAGACCCGTCGCGGAAAACTCGCTGTTGGGGTAGTAACTCGTGGTGCGCGAATAGGCATCGCTGAACAGGGTGCGATTGGTCCATTCAAAGTTGAACATCAGTCCCAGTGCTTCACGCACCCGGGCGTCGGCGAACATTGCGCGCCGGGTGTTCATGAACAGGCCCTGAGTCTGGGTCGGAATCTTGTGCTCTATCTGTGCCTTGATCACTTGGCCATTGGCTACAGCCGGGAAGTTGTAGCCTGTGGACCAGTTCTTGGCCTGATGCTCGATGTAGATGTCGAACTCGCCTGCTTTAAATGCCTCGAAGGCGACGTCGCTGTCGCGGTAGAACTCGACTTCAACCCGATCAAAGTTGTACTTGCCGCGATTGACCGGCAGATCCTTGCCCCAGTAGTCCTTCACCCTTTCGAAGACCAGTTGGCGACCGGGTTGCACCTTTGTAATCCGATAAGGCCCACTGCCCAGTGGCGGCTCGAATGTCGTGGCCTTGAAGTCACGATCTTTCCAATAGTGTTGCGGCAGCACCGGCAATTCGCCCAAACGCAGGATCAACAGGGGGTTGCCGGTGCGTTTGAAGACGAAGCGAATACGGTGGCGATTGAGAATGTCGACCCGCTGCACTTCCTGCAGGGCTGTGCGGTACTGAGGATGGCCGTCTTTGAGCAGGGTGCGATAGGAGAACGCCACGTCATAGGCCGTGATTGGCTTGCCGTCATGGAAGCGGGCTTGCGGGCGGATGTTGAAGACTACCCAACTGCGATCCTCACTGAACTCGACACTTTGCGCGATCAGGCCATAGCTTGACGTCGGTTCGTCGCCGGAAGGATCGTATTGCCCGGTGCCCACCATCAATGGCTCGTTGAGCTCATTGATGCCGTATTGCAGGAAGTTGGCCGTTGAAATCGGGCTGCTGCCCTTGAAAGTGTAAGGGTTGAGCGTGTCGAATGAACCGAAAGCCATCATTCGCAAGGTGCCACCCTTCGGCGCCTCGGGATTTACCCAGTCGAAATGCGTAAAGCTGGCTGGATACTTGAGGACACCGAACTGCGCGTAGCCATGACTCTCGCTGATGGCCGCGTAGACGGGAAAGCTCAAGGCCAGGCTGATGATGAGCAGGAAGGGACGTATCACGATCCAGACGGCTTGGGCTTTTGGGTCGTCAACAGTAACAGCTTGTATCGACAGGAAAAAGGGTTGCAGTTGAGCGAGACGTTTGCGGGGGAGATGACTTGTGGGAGCGAGGCTTGCCCGCGATAAGGCTGGACGCGATATCCCTGACATCTGCGGCGACTTTATCCGCCCCCACAGGTTTCGAGTGAAGCTTGATACAGCATTGCTCACCCGCCCGGAGGGTGGTCCGAGGCGGGCTAGAGGATGCATCAATGCGGCAGATAAACAGTCAGTGTCTGGCCTGGCTTGAGTGCCGAACCGCTGCGCGGGTTCCAGCGTTTGAGATGTTGCATCTCTACGTTGAAGCGCTTGGCAACCAGGTACATCGAGTCGCCTTTCTGGATCTTGTACTGCATGGACTTCTTGTCAGCCGGTACTGCACTGGCGGTCGCCGTGCTCTTGGCTTTCACACTGTTGTCCTGCAAAACCAGCGTCTGACCGACCTTCAGGTTCTGTCCGGAAAGCTTGTTCCAGCGCTGCAGATCCTTGACGTCGACCTTGTTGGCCTTGGCGATGATTGACAGGTTTTCACCGCTCTTGACCGTGTAATTCTTGCTGCGAGCTGGTTTTTCGTTACGCGCCAGCTCTTCGAACACAGGTTTTGAAGGCGTCATGCCCGGCTGAGTCGGAATACTCAACGATTGCCCCAGACGCAAATTGTTGCTGGACAGCCCGTTGGTGCGCTTCAGCGAATCGACTGAAACCTGATAGCGGCTGGCGAGGCTGGCCAGTGTGTCGCCCTTGCGGACCCGGTACTGCTGCCAGTCCACCAATTCCTGAGGTTTCATGTTCGACAGGCTGGCGGTCAGCAATTGCGTCTTGGCCGTTGGCACCAGCAGATGTTTGGGGCCGTCGATGGTCATGCGTTTCTTGAAAGCGGGATTGAGCTGGATCAGCTCGTCTTCGTCGATGTTGGCCATCGCGGCGACCTTGGACAGGTCGACGCGCTGGTTCAGTTCCACAACGTCGAAATACGGTTCGTTGGCGATAGGATTGAGGTTTACGCCGTAGGCCTCGGGTGCAAGCACCACCTGGGACAGCGCCAGCAGCTTCGGCACGTAGTCCTTGGTTTCCTGCGGGAGGGGCAAATTCCAGTAGTCGGTTGGCAGGCCAAGCTTGTCGTTACGCTCAATCGCGCGGCTGACCGTGCCTTCACCCGCGTTATAAGCCGCCAGAGCCAGAAGCCAGTCGCCGTTGAACATGTCGTGCAGGCGCGTCAGGTAATCCAGTGCAGCAACGGTGGATGCCTGAATGTCACGGCGGCCGTCGTAGAAACTGGTCTGACGCAGATTGAAATAACGCCCGGTAGACGGGATGAACTGCCACAGACCTACTGCCTGGCTGCGAGAAACCGCCATGGGGTTGTAGGCGCTTTCGATGACCGGAAGCAGCGCCAGCTCCAGTGGCATATTGCGCTCTTCGAGGCGTTCAACGATGTAGTGCATGTACAGGCTGCCGCGTTCGCCTGCGTTCTCGAGGAACGACGGGTTGTTGGCGAACCAGAGGCGTTGTTGGTCAATGCGAGGGTTAAGGCCGTTGCCTTGTTGCAACTGGAAACCCTGACGCATGCGCTCCCAGACATCTTGCGGGGGCGCGAGTGGGGCAGGTTTATGAGAGAGAAAGATCGGCTTTTGCTTGATGCCCGCAGCCAGATTGGGCGTGCGGTGGCTACTGCTGGGTTCGACGTGGCTAGTGGTCTGGCAGCCGGCAAGCGTGGCGCTCACGGCTACGGCAATAGCCTGAGCTAACCGGGTCAATGCGTCTGAATTAATGGTTCTGCGTATAGATGACGACATTGGCTGGGAGATAGTTCCAGGCGAAAATGTCGGGCGATTCTAGAAACCCACCTGCCAATGGTCAACCTTTCAACGATTTTGTGCTCAAGAACGCGCTTTTTAGAACGTGTCCTTCCAAGCCCTCAAGGCAGCAAAAATCTCGCTTGGCGACCGATTATCGGTCCCGGTCCGTTCGTCTGCTTTTTGTTTAACAGATGTTTCACTGGTACGAATGAATGGGTTTGTGAGACGTTCCAGTGCCAGATTTGATGGCAGGCTGATGCGATTTTCACTGCGCCATTGCGTCACTTGCGTCAGACGCTCTGCAATGTGGGTGTTGTGCGGTTCGACCGCTTGTGCGAAACGCAGATTGCTCAGTGTGTATTCGTGGGTGCAGTACACCAGTGTGTCGTCCGGCAGGTCGTTGAGACGGCCCAGCGACTGGTGCATTTGTACCGGTGTGCCCTCGAACAGGCGTCCACAGCCCGCCGCAAACAATGTGTCACCACAGAACAGCAACGGCTTCTCTGGCCTGGCGTGGTAAAACGCGATGTGGCCAAGAGTGTGACCAGGAACGAGGATGACTTCGAAATCCAGTCCAAGCACGTTGATCCGATCCTTATCGACAAGGCTGATGTCTCGCGCAGGAATGTTTTCTGTCGCTGGACCGGATACCTGGGCGCTGGTGAGCTGTTTAAGCTGCGCGACGCCGCCGACATGGTCGTGATGATGGTGAGTGATCAGGATGTCGCTCAGGGTCCAGTCCGGATGTTGCTCCAGCCATTCGATGACCGGCGCAGCGTCGCCCGGATCCACTACCGCACAGCGTTTGCTGGAAGGATCTTGTAACAACCAGATGTAGTTGTCGGTAAAAGCCGGCAGGGCATCAATCTGTATCATGGCGCAGTTCGCTTAGCTGGAAACAATAAGGCATCTTAGAGTCTGATGACGCTCGATGCGAGGATCACACATGACAGATGAAGCATTCGCGCAGGCTGATCCTGAGTGGCTGGCGCTGATCAGTTCGGCACGCGACTGGCTGTCAGGCCCGTTGGGCCAGCTTTTATTGCAGGAAGAGCGACGCATTCTGGAAGAAGAACTCGGGCGCTTTTTTGGTGGCTATCTGGTGCATTACGGCCCTTCGGCCGAAACCCCGCCTGCGGCACACCAGGTTCAGCGCAATGTGCGCCTGGGTGCGCCTCTGCCGGGCGTTGAGATTGTCTGTGAGGAGCAGGCCTGGCCGCTCAGCGAGCATGCCGCCGATGTTGTGGTCATGCAGCACGGCCTGGATTTCTGCCTGTCGCCTCATGGGTTGTTACGCGAGGCGGCCAGCAGCGTGCGGCCCGGCGGGCATCTGTTGATCGTGGGTATCAACCCCTGGAGCGCCTGGGGGTTGCGCCATGTTTTTGCCAAGGATGCGTTGCACAAAGCGCGCTGCATTTCCCCGTCAAGGGTCGCCGACTGGCTGAATCTGCTGGGCTTCGCACTGGAGAAGCGCCGCTTCGGGTGCTATCGTCCGCCGCTTGCTTCCGCGAGCTGGCAAGCGCGTCTTTCCGGTCTTGAGCGTCTTGGCGATGGCTGGCAAAGCCCCGGCGGTGGCTTCTATTTATTAGTTGCACGCAAGCTGGTGGTAGGATTGCGGCCTTTGCGGGAATTACGCCGCGAGCCGATGGGCAAGCTGATCCCGCTGCCCATGGCCAAGGTCAATCGCGACACGTGCGAGCCTGAATAGCAAAGCCAACCCATTCTGGATGTTTGTAATGAGCGATACCGTTGAACTGTTCACTGATGGCGCCTGCAAGGGCAACCCCGGGCCTGGCGGCTGGGGCGCGTTGCTGGTCTGCAAGGGCGTTGAAAAGGAACTGTGGGGCGGCGAAGCCAATACCACCAATAACCGCATGGAGCTGCTGGGCGCGATTCGAGGCCTGGAAGAGCTCAAGCGTCCCTGCGAAGTTCTGCTGGTGACCGACTCTCAATACGTGATGAAAGGCATCACCGAGTGGATGGTCAACTGGAAGAAGCGCGGCTGGAAGACGGCTGCCAAGGAGCCGGTCAAGAATGCCGATCTCTGGAAACTGCTGGATGAACAAGTCAATCGCCACACCGTGACCTGGAAATGGGTGCGCGGCCACATTGGTCACGCCGGCAACGAGCGGGCCGACCAGTTGGCTAACCGTGGTGTGGATGAAGTAAGAGGCATCAAACATGCGTAGCGTTGTACTCGACACCGAAACGACCGGTATGCCGGTCACCGATGGCCACCGGGTCATCGAGATTGGTTGCGTCGAACTGATGGGCCGTCGCCTGACCGGGCGGCATTTCCATGTTTATCTGCAACCAGACCGGGAAAGTGATGAAGGCGCTATCGGCGTCCACGGTATCACCAACGAATTTCTGGTCGGCAAGCCGCGCTTCGCCGAAGTCGCGGATGAGTTCTTCGAATTCATCAAAGGCGCGCAACTGATCATTCATAACGCGGCGTTCGACGTTGGCTTCATCAACAACGAATTTGCCTTGATCGGTCAGCAGGACAGGGCTGATATCACTCAGCACTGCACCGTGCTCGACACCTTGATGATGGCTCGCGAGCGTCACCCGGGTCAGCGCAACAGCCTCGATGCGTTGTGCAAACGTTATGGCGTCGACAACTCGGGCCGTGAATTGCACGGCGCTTTGCTCGACTCCGAGATTCTTGCTGACGTTTATCTGACCATGACTGGCGGCCAGACCAGCCTGTCCTTGGCTGGTAACGCCAGTGACGGCAACGGGTCGGGTGAAGGTTCAGGTAATACGGCGACCGAAATTCGTCGTTTGCCAGCTGACCGTCAGCCATGCCGTGTCATCCGTGCAAGTGAAAACGACCTCGCCGAGCATGACGTGCGTATGGCGGCCATCGCCAAGGCTGCTGGTGCCCCGGCGTTGTGGGTGCAGTTGCAGGAAGCCGCAGCCGCTGCCCGACAGGCGTAACACACCGCTCGACCGATTCATTGGCAACTGAATGGACTCACGACTTTGGCTAATCCGGCACTGAGTATTCGCGTTGCAGACGAATGCTTCGAGGACTATATCCTCAACAGCGAATTCACATTCACCGTCAGTGGTTATGCGGCGGTGCAAGTGGGGCTGAGTGTTGATCAATGGCAGGTCGAAGCGGTCGAGCCCTACAGCAAAAACTATGGCATCGACTCTCAGGAATTCTGCGACTATCGGGACGCCGCCGACAGTACGGTGATGGTTGCCTGGCTGGGCGAGCGCGCCGTCGGACACATGGTCCTGAGTCGCCACTGGAACGGTTATGCGCACGTCGATGAATTGGCTGTCGATGCATCAGCGCGCCGTCACGGTGTGGCGAGGGCATTGCTGGATGTGGCGCAGTTCTGGACGCGCAAGCAGGATCTGCCAGGCATCATGCTGGAAACCCAGAACAACAACCTTGCGGCTTGCCGGTTATATGAGCGATATGGATTCGTTGTGGGTGGGGTAGATCACTTACGTTACCGCGCCATAGATCCCAATACGCGCGAGTCCGCGATCTTCTGGTATCTGTTGCTCAGTTGACCGACCCTGTAGGACCAGGCTTTAGCCTGGAGGTGGGCGTTCTGACTGCGCAGATGTTGTGGATGCAATGGTTTGATCGCAACTAAAGCTGCTCTTATCAAACAGAATGCAATCTACTGGATTGAAACGCGTTTTCTGTAGGAGCTGCCGAAGGCTGCGAAGCATCCATCCTGACACACCGCGATCGCAGCCTTCGGCAGCTCCTACAGGTCCAATGTTTGCTTCACAACAGCCCTGTGTCAGGGCACACAGCAATCCCCTGCACATCTCAAGCGATCGTAAGAACGGCGCTCGTGCTATCAGGACGTACGCGTCATCGTGATGCCTGACTGGACCAACTGAAACTCATCGCCACCCAGATGGTTGACGCGGTCTCCAATCGCCAGTTTGTAGATTGAAACAGGCTCCGTGCCACTAGCTTCAGACAGTTGCTCCCGGAACTCATGCACCGAATAAACACGGCCTTCGGCATCGCGTGCATGAAATTGTCCAACCTTGATTGAAGCCATTTGCTTTGTAACCTCTGAAGATAACCGCATGTTTACTGTTGCATGCTAACACTGCGCATCGAGCGCCGGGTTCATATCCTGCATGACTCGGACAGAACGCAGTGCGCAATCAAGCGAAGTAGACCGCTGTTTGGACGCGGAGTTTTCCCGCGATTAAAAAATAATCTCGGCCGGGTTTTATGCTGTTTGTGATGTTTAATGCTCTATCGCGGCAATGCAATCTGCACCTTGGCCCCGACTTGATCTATAACTAATGGCTCTTTTCATACGTTGAAGGAAATATCCATGAGTCAGGTTTACTCAATCGCCGTGGTAGTGGGCAGTCTGCGTGCTGATTCGATCAATCGGAAGATCGCACTGGCCCTCGCCGATCTGGCTCCGGCCAACCTGCAACTGAAGATCGTCGAAATCGGCGATTTGCCGCTTTATAACGAAGACATCGACACGGCTACTTCAAGCCCTGAAAGCTACACGGCGTTCCGTCAGCAAATCAGCGCGGCCGACGGCGTTCTGTTCGTGACGCCGGAATATAACCGATCGGTTCCAGGTGCTCTGAAGAATGCTATTGACGTGGGCTCGCGTCCGTACGGCAAAAGCGCCTGGAGTGGCAAGCCCGGTGCCGTGATCAGCGCTTCGCCTGGCGCCATTGGAGGGTTTGGCGCCAATCATCATTTGCGCCAGTCGCTTGTGTTCCTCAACGTGCCGTGCCTGCAACAGCCCGAAGCTTACCTGGGCAACGCCGGTTCATTTTTTGATGCGGCGGGAACCCTGTCCGAGCAGACCAGGCCTTTCCTGCAAACTTTCATCGATGCCTATGCCGCCTGGGTTGAGCAGAACCACAAGGCCTGATCCGACAGAGTTGGGCGTGCGCTGCTTTATGTACCGTCTGCAATGATTTAACCCCCGATAAGCTCCTTTGCTCTTTCAACCCATCGCCCTGTGTGGCGGTGGGTTCTCATTGCAAAAGGAACTTGTCATGTCATCTACAGATTCACCCTGGTTCTATTCCGGGTCGCTAAGTTCGCGCTTGCCGCTGGACATCGCTGATGCGCTTGAAGCCGGGCGTATCACCGACCAGCAGGCCCGGTGGCTTGAACTGCTCGTCCAGCCCGGGGACGACCAGACGAGCGCGCCGCGGGTTGATCGATTGTCCCGCGGTGACGACGGGCTGATACACGCTGAGCTGGCGGGCGCATTGCTGATCAGCGACGCCACGAATATCACCCCCGAGGTTTATCTCTGTAGCCCCCTCAATGGCGTAGAGAGATTCAGCACTCGTCAGGAACTGGTGGCCGGGTTAACCGCGCGGTTCGGTCTGCGAAGTGGCGACCCGGCACAATTCGAATACGAGCACATCGAAGGTGATGTGTCCGGGCACCGGATGCTCTCGATCGTCGATCAGCAAGCGCAGCAACTTGAGCAGCTGTCACGTTGCCTGCAGCGTTTGCCGTCATTACGCGCCGCCGTAGGCGAGGCTCTGAAGCAAGAGGTTGCCACTCGTTTTCCTGGCTCGCAGCTTAACGTGCTCACCCATATCGCGCAGATCAAACAGGCTGATAACGGCACACAAAAAGGCGCCATTCTGGGTACGCAGACGCTGGTTGATGTTGCAATACGGGGTTTTTGTGGCACGCCTTTGATCAGCGGAATACGACAGCAATGGCTGGACATCGAAGGCAATGAGCTGACGGGGGAAGCAGCCAGCTCATGGCAGCGAGCGGTCACCCGGGTTTCAGGCACTCTGACCGGTGTTTATGAAAACCTTCTGGATGATTACTGGCGCACCTGGGTAGTGGACGGTATGACTCGTCGTGATGTGCTCGGTCAGGCATACATCGGTTGTTTTCGACATCATTTGCTGAATGCCCGGCAGGACTGCACGGTCACCGTTGCTGAATATGCAGAACTCAAGACTCTGTGTCAGGCAGATGGGCGAGTATCAGGCAGCTTGGAAATGTCGCGGGTTTCGGTCGCGATACGCGATGCGGAACCGCTCAAGCTGGCGGGCGTCGTGTTGATCGGATTCACCTCTGAGCTGCTGTCGGATATTTTCCTGTATTGCGCTAAACGCGGCTTACGAAGGTTCAATAGCGTAGGCGCGGTGGCTGAGCATTTCGCCGGTATCGAGGGCCGCACCGAAATGTTTGACTACACATCGCTCGACGATGACAAGTTGTTGCGTGCTCAAGGCGCGGTTCACCTGAGGCTGGACCCGGTGAACAAGACTCCACTCATAAGGCTCGCCGATTCAGCGATTGCACTACAAAAGCGCAACCTTGCCGGCATCCTGAAATCTGCCTTCAAGTCCCCCGCTCAAGCCTCGGTATCCCTCGAGGTTGCACTGGATATTCGGTATCTGATTGACCCAAGTCTGGTCATCGCCGGTGAGACAACACAGTGGAGCGAGGCGCTGGCGGGATCCGAGCAGCTCTGGACCAGATTCAGTTCACCTTCGAGAATTTCTGCATTGGGTATCCAGATCAAGGATGCCAGCGAGGCTGCGCCGCTGCTGTGGGCAACTTACCTGCGTGATGCACGCATGCGGGTCGACAGTATTTTCGATGCTCACCCAACCGTTTCTGAATGCGCTCGCAGACTCCTGAATCGATATTTTTCGGTATTGCACAGTGGTGCCGTGGATGCCCAGCGCATGTGGTTTCGCGATGACGATGGCAGCGTTGTGAGTTTATCCGTGCTGCTTCTGGATCGGGTCACAGGGCATCGCGAGACCACGGTGCCTGAGGATTGCAAGGTGTACGTTGATCCACCTGATTCTGCTTACGCCATGCATCTGTCATGGTTGACGCCGGAATTGCTCGATCACGTAATGAACCGCGCCCGGCAGAGCTTTGCCAAGGAGTACCTGGATCAGGTCAGGGCGTTTTATGGTTCGCAATTGCGGGTGCGCGGTTCCAGAGTGATTTCGGCTAATGCCTCGCGCCTGATTCAGGAGGGGCTGATCAGACTTGCCCTGAGCATGCACCGCACATCCAGCGAGGTGAGTAAAAACGCGCTGGATATGCTTGAGCAAGTGCTGGACCGTCCCCTGTTCAAGCTTCGTGAGCGATTTGGTTTCGAGGCCGTCGAAGTGTCCATTCCTTATCTGATTTACGACAGTAGTCAGCCGCCCTTGCAACTCACTAATGTGTTCGTCCTCCAGCAGCCCTTGAGCGGCAATGGCAAGCCGCTGCTATGTTCTGCGGTGCTCGGCCTCATGGAGTTTGAAAGCATCAGTGCACTCCAGCTCGAACTCAATGCCAGGCTTGCGTATCCCGGATCCCGAGACCGATGGCTGAACCTGCTCGCAGAGTCGGATCAGCCAAGGCTTCTGGCGTTTTTCAGTCGCAGCGCGGTACCGTCCATCACCATCAATCTGGCGCGGATCGACGAGGATTTCATCGAGCGTATTGTCGAGGATGAGCTTAGTCGGCAATGCCTTGGTATCGAAGCCGCTTACCGAGCGGCGGTTGCCTGGAAGGCCGATGCCGGACTGCTGAAAAGAATGCTTATTCCGGTGGCGTCGGATGACAAGTCACGAACAGTCATTGACACGTTGTCCTGTAGGCTTGAGTACACCCTGTTACGAAGGCTCATGCCTGATTGGCTGAAGAACGCCTCTGAAAGCGACATGTCAGCATTCAGAGGGCTGTTGGTGCGTTTCTGGCAGCTCTACACATCGCGACAACGAGTGGTTTCTCTTGCATCGCTGGATCAATACACCGCCGAACAGGTTCGCGACCGGTTACAAAAGGATTTTCCCGCCGCGCAGCTAGACCCAGAGCAAATATTGATCACCCTCACGCACTACAGCGCCGCACCGGTGGGCATTGGGCAGATACCTTCGTCGATTCCTGCGGCAACCAGCACAGTCAGCGAAAACCTGTCTGATTTCGCCATCAATCACTTTTCCAGTTTCCAGAATGCATCCCTGAGTGTTTCGACCAGCAACGCGACACCGTTGCCTGCCTCCCTGGATGCTATCTATGTGCGCAATATGGCCCGAACTCTGGATGTCGGTGCTGGTTACCAGCAATACCTGAAGGGCAAATTCAGTGACACTTCGCCGGACTACCTCGAACGACTCGGTCAGTTTATAGAGCAGGCGCCGTGTGCATTGCTGCTGATGGCTTTCCAGTTAAAGCTCCAGGGCGCATTGACCAGTACCGCTTACGGGTTTATCGAAAATCTGATCGATATGCCGGATGGGTTCGCCCGACTCCCTTTAGACGGACGAGCCATCATTTTCAGCCCGCTGCAATTGGTGCCTGCTCCTGGCTATCTGCCCGATGTTGCCACGGGGATTTATCTGATTGGTCCGCAAGATGGGGATAAAGGGCCATGGATTCTGCATGTCGTTGCCAGCGCTGATTACACCTTCAAGGAGTACACCAGCCAAGGGGAATTTCTAACCGAGTTGCAGACCAGTGCCGAGTTACAAGCGTTGGTGCTGGAGCGTCTGGATCCAAGCGTGCGTTTTGTCTATCAACGAGGAGGGTTTCTGACCCCTCGTCTTTCCTGGGTTACTGGCGGCTTTACGGATTTGGGCGACTCTAACCCAGCCCCGGTGCAATTAAAGGTCGAGGCGGTTCAGGAAAACTTTCTGTTAAGTCTGTTTCGGGCTGCGCAAGAGGTGATGCTGCTCATGGCCAGAAAAAAGAGCGTCAGTACGGCTGAGGCCGACCGCGCTGATTGGCATCATTTGATGTTACTGGGCGTGGAGCAGTCGCTGACGTTTTTACCCGGCAGGGTCGGCGGGCTGGTGAGCTTATGGCAGGCCAAGGATCTATTACATTCATCGCTGGACTCAGCCAAGGATAAGCAGTGGGGTGAGGCTGTTGCTGAATTTGCGGCGGCCTTGCTGGTGCTGATTACTACGGGGCAGCAGTTGAGTGAGGGCACAGTGCAACTTCAGGACAGCGACAGCGATCCTGACGAGGTGTCCGAACATCAATGGTATGACCCGCAGATGCAGCAGGGCCTTGAAGTCCTGTTGCGCAAGTTTGAGGTCCACGACGTTTCTCTGAGCCAGCTGGAAAAAGATAATACACGGCACGTTTTCAACAACCCTGCGACCCGCAAGCAATATGCTGCTGTGTCCGGCAGGGTTTACGAGGTGCGGAGCGGACCCGGTGGGTGGCACGTTATTGCAGACGAAGAAGAGGGGCCTCAGATCATCCTTGATGGCCAGCAACACTGGATGTTTGGTACGGGCGTTGGCAGGCGGCGTAACGGCGGGGCGCTGACTCGACTCAAGACCAATATGATTAATTACAACGTCGAAGATATTTTTACAGTGGACGCCAATGGGGTGGCCGAGATTCAGCGGTTGTATCCGCTGAAGTCCACGCAACTGGTCGAGGCTCATCGGCAAGCCAGGGTCTACCTCAGGAACGCCCTTGATAACCTGACCCTACGGCCCCCCAATCGTGTTCTTGATCCTCGCGTCGAGCAAATTTTCAAGGATTTCTTTGGCGTCAGGGCGTTAAGTAATGCGCTTGTCATTCCCGTTAAACTGGCGATTACTGATATTTATCGACTGCTACTCGACCCCACGCTTTCCCCGCATTCATCACAACGTTACGTGGTGGGCACCAACAAAATCGACTCCCGGGATGTCACCGCATTCACTTACACAGATGATCCGCTGAAAAGAGTGTTTCTGAGTGAGCGGTTTTTCGGTACGCCGTTTGTGCGCCTGAAGTCCGCGCAATCGAGGTTGGGTGGATTTAATGCCGGTGTCCATTTCCGTGCAACTGCCTTGATTCATGAGCTTTCCCATATTGCCGGGAAAACGGAAGATATCGCTTATCTGGACTCGGACAGACCGTATTTAGACCTGCTCGAGGATATTGGCGAGTACCGCATGCGCCTGAAGAGGGAGCAGGTCAGGGTCCAGAGCCGGCTTTCGCATCTGACCCCTCGTGATGAGCTATTCAAGGTGGAAGAGGAGAGCGGGACCTCGCGCGACATCAAGACCGCCGATGGCGGAGCCAAGGCCAAGGTGCTGAAATTGACTGACGCCCCCAACCTTGACGCTGCAAGAGACATATTCCTTGACGATGCGCTGATACGCGCCGAAGTGATAATGGCCAATGCCGATTCCGTAGCGTTGCTGGTGACACTGCTGGGGCGTCAACGGTTTTGACTCGGTGACTTGACCTGATGATGGGGGGACCGGCTTTAGCCGGGAAGATGCCCTTACCGTCACTGAAAATTGATTGTCAGAAATATGGCCTTCCCGGCTTAAGCCGGTCCCACGCCGTCAGTATCAGATCAAGTAATGCTTAAGTTCCCTTGCAATCAACAGCCGCTGTATTTCGCTCGACCCTTCGTAGATCTGGGTGATGCGGGCATCCCGGTAATAGCGCTCGACCGGGTAGTCTTCCAGATAGCCGTAGCCGCCATGAATCTGGATCGCTTTGGAGCAGACCGACTCGGCCATCTCTGAAGCAAACAGCTTGGCCTGTGATGCTTCTGATAAACAGGGTTTGCCCGCACTGCGCAATCTTGCGGCATGCAGGACCAGCAAGCGTGTTGCGTTGATGCGGGTGTGCATGTCGGCAAGCAGATTGGAGATGCTCTGATGCTCAATGATTGGCTTGTCAAACTGCACCCGTTCCCGAGCGTAGGTCAACGCCGCTTCAAACGCGGCGCGGGCGATGCCAAGCGCTTGAGCGGCAATGCCGATTCGCCCACCTTCAAGATTGGAGAGGGCGATGGCCAGACCTTTGCCACGCTCGCCAAGCAGATTGGCTGCGGGTATGCGGCAGTTGTTCAGAGTGACCGCACAGGTGTCGGATGCGCGTATACCCATCTTGTGTTCAGAGCGGTCCACTACGTAACCGGGGTTGTCGGTGGGCACCAGAAACGCTGACAGTCCTTTTTTGCCCAACTCCGGGTCGGTGACGGCAAACACGATCGCCAACTGCGCCCGCTTGCCATTGCTGACAAACTGCTTGGCGCCGCTGATCACCCATTCATCCCCTTGCAGCAAGGCGCGGGTGCGTAAGTTATGGGCTTCGGAACCGGCATGGGGTTCGGTCAGGCAGAAACAGCCAATGGCGCGTCCAGTTGCCAGGTCGGCCAGCCAGGTTTGCTTCTGCTCCTGGCTGCCATAGTTCAGAATCGGGCCGCAACCCACTGAACTGTGCACGCTCATCAGGGTGCCGGTCGCGGCATCCGCAGCAGAAATTTCCTCGACAGCCAGTGCATAGGCCACGTAGTCGATATAAGTGCCGCCCCATTCCTCAGGCACTATCATGCCCAGCAAACCCAGGTCGCCCATCTTGCTGACCAGCGCGTCATCGATCCAGCCTGCTTTCTCCCAGGCTTGTGCATGCGGCGCGATTTCGTTGCGGGCGAAATCCCGTGCCATGTCGCGGATCATCACTTGTTCTTCGGTGAGCTCAATATCGTGCATGACTCAATCTCCATGGCCGCTGAAAAAACTTTGCACACGCTCGGCGCTTAACGCTTTAACGATGGGCGGATTCCATTGCGGCTTCTTGTCTTTATCGATGATCAGCGCGCGTACGCCTTCGATCAGGTCGCCACGCTCAAACCATTGTTGATCCAGATGCAGCTCCATCGCGAAGCAGTCCTCCAACGACAGATGACGCCCGCGCCGGAGCATTTCCAGCGTCACGGCCATGGCCAGGGGCGAGCGGCTGTCCATCAGCGTTGCGGTGTTCAGGGCCCAGGTGTGGGTGTCGAGAACAGTCACTTCACGCAGCTG
Source organism: Pseudomonas syringae group sp. J309-1 (assembly GCF_032582135.1). NCBI lineage: Bacteria > Pseudomonadati > Pseudomonadota > Gammaproteobacteria > Pseudomonadales > Pseudomonadaceae > Pseudomonas > Pseudomonas syringae group sp. J309-1. Next base: position 22,134 of record NZ_JAWHNU010000061.1, read on the forward strand.
CTCGATGATGCTTGTGATGTCCGGCTGTGCGAAGTAATGGTCGATGGCGGACCGCAGTTTTTCCAGCGGGGGATCAGGCAAGCGCTGACTGGCGAGTTTCGCCAGCGCCCCTTGCAGATCCTTGAGCGGCTGATTGCGCCATTGCAGGCGGTCGAGCTTGCGATCCAGTTCTGCGAGCATGTCGCTTTGCAGATACCAGTCGGCGAGTCCGCAGTACAACGCGTCTGCTGCGCCGATCTGCGCGCCCGTTACGCCCAGATAAATGCCCAGTTCGCCGGGAATTCTCGGCAGGAAGTAACTGCCGCCTACATCGGGAAAGTACCCGATGGCCACTTCCGGCATGGCCAGGCGGCTGCGCTCGGTGACCACTCGCAGGTCCGCGCCTTGCACGAGCCCCATGCCGCCGCCCAGGACGTAACCGTCCATGAGCGCAACAACCGGTTTGCGATAACGGTGAATGGTCAGGTCCAGAGCATATTCTTCGGCAAAGAAAGCCTGATGCAGGGGCTCGCCGTTTTTGAAGCTGTCGTAAAGCGAGCGAATATCGCCACCGGCGCAAAATGCCTTGTCTCCGGCACCTCGCAGGACCACGGCGTACACCGAGTCGTCCCGGGACCAGGCGTTCAGTTGCGTCTGAAGACTGCGCACCATGCTCAGGTCAATGGCGTTCAGGTCCGCCGGGCGATTGAGTGTCAGGTGACCGATGTGATTGCGCACTTCGGCCAGAATGCTGTTGTCGGTGAGCGTCTTGAGGGCAGTTGAAGCAGATGCAGTCATTACAAACTCCCTGTTCGTTTTTGTTTTATAGGCTGCGAGAGATGACAGTTGCGATGCTAACAGTGCACATTTGCAAAAGACAGCCGGTAAAGCTGCACAGTCCTAGGGCGTTCTTGCACGGTGCGGTTGATCATTGCATTGGTATTCACGCATTCATTTCTGTGTACATATCCGTTATCGCCGTAATGGCTGGTATTGGTTGCGCTTTTACAGCGCGTCACTTTTGATAGAGCGCAAAAGTAACCAAAACGCTCTTGCCCCACCACTGGGTGCCTCGCTGTCGCTCGGCATACCCGTAATCCGACATTGCTGCGTGGGGCCGCCGCCACCGGCCATCCATGGCCTGAGGCGGCTAAACCGGCATCCCTGCCGGTTTGCCCCACGCAGCAATGTCGAATTACGGCCGGCGTGGTTTAACGGGGCGCTTAAGATCAAAATCAAAAGCGGATCAAAAGCAGAGCTAATACGCGGCTAATACGGCGGGATCGCCTCGGCCAGGTAGGAGCGAACTTGTTCGCGAGACGTCACCACGGCCAACGCATTCGACGTCTGGCACACCGCATCGCAGCCTTCGGCAGCTCCTACAGATGCCCGGTAATCCACACAACCAGGTCGGCTCTCAGGCCGCCGCGCTGTTGATTTTGATCTGTGGCGCCCCGTTAAACCACGCTGGCCGAACGCAGATTCTGAACCGTGGGCAACCCGGCAGGACGCCGGGTTAGCCGCATTGGGCCATGGATGGCCCGTTGCGGCGGCCCACGGTTCAGGATCTGCGGGCGGGTACACCGAGCGACAGCGAGGTGCCGAGTGGTGGGGTAAAAGCGTTTTGGTTACTTTTGCGCTGTTCAAAAGTGACGCGCTGTAAAAGCGCAACCAATATCAGCCATAACGCACCAACGGATATGTACACAAGATGAGCCCCCCTCACTCACCACCCGGATCAGCTGGCACCTCGCCGTCCTGACTGGTATCAATACTGACCACCACCGACATCCCCGGTCGCAAACGCTTCGCCAAAGGCTGATTGGGCTCGACAATGATCCGCACCGGAATCCGCTGAGAGATCTTCACAAAGTTGCCGGTAGCGTTATCCGCCGGCAGCAAACTGAACTCCGAACCCGTCGCAGGCGAAATCCGCTGCACGCGCCCGTGCATCTTTTCATGGCCCAGCGCGTCAACAGTAAAAGTGACCGGCTGACCAAGGCGCACATTCACCATCTGCGTTTCTTTCATATTGGCGATGACCCAAAGCCGGTCGGGTACCAGCGCCATCAACTGCGCGCCGGAATTCACGTAGGCACCGAGGCGCACGCCAATCTGCCCCAACTGACCGTCACGCGGGGCCAGAATCCGGGTATTGCTCAGGTCAATGCGCGCCAGCTCGATAGCCGCTTCAGCATTGGCCACCGAAGCTTCCAGCGAGCCGCGATTGATGATCACGGTTTGCAGATCCTCCTTGGCAATGTCTAGCGCAGCACGGGCTTCAGCGATGGCGGCGTTGGCTTGTGCATCGGCGGCGCGGCTGACGTCCAGCTCACTTTTTGAGACCGAACCATCGGTGACCAGCGCCTGATTTCGACGCAGGTCGGCCGCCGCTTTGCGACCCTGAGCGATGCTGTTTTCCAGGGCGGCCTTGCGCTGTGCAATGGTCGCTTCGGCACTGCGTCGCTGTTGCAGGTTGTTGGCCAGTGAAGCTTTCTGAATGCCCAGTTGGGCCAGCGATTGATCCAGATGCTGGCGGTAGATCCGGTCATCCAGTCGCACCAGCAGGTCGCCTGCCTTGACGAACTGGAAGTCCTGTACCGGCACCTCGAAGACATAGCCGCTCAATTGCGGACTGATGATCGTGGTCTGGCCCCTGACCAATGCGTTTTCAGTACTTTCGACAGGGCTGCTGAACGGTGGCAATTGCCAGGCATAGAGCACGATCAGAATGCCGATCAGCGCAATGCTGGCGAAAATCACCGAGGAAATGATCCGCGTGCGTGAAGAGCGCGGTTCGCTGCTGGCGGGTGCAGCTGCCGGAGGCGGTGGCGGGCCTGATGATGCGGGTTGTTCCGGTGTCTGATCAGAGCCTGCGTCGGTCGATGCAGGTGGCTTGGTTGTGTCATTCATGAAGGTTGAGCGCCGCTGGAGTTAACGGAAGTAGAGTTCGCCGCTGCAGGCGTTGTCGCCGCAAGCGGTTTTGTGGTCATTCTCAGCCAGGTCACGCGAATCGAAATCCAGACCATGGTCAGGACGGCAACCAGCGCGATCAGCATGAATACGTCGTTGTAGGCCAGAATATTGGCTTCCCGGGTGGCTGTATTGGCGATGGCGCGGATGCCCAGACTGGTCCGCGTCGATGGGTCAGCAATGGCTGAAGCGTAGCTCGCGCTGGAGCTTTGCAGGCGGGCCTGAACCTGAGGGTTGATCAAGGTGAGGTGTTCGACCAGCACGCTTGAGTGGAATTTCTCCCGCACCACCTGAAACGTGCCGAACACCGCCGAGCCGATCAGCCCGCCCAGGTTCTGGGTGATCCCGAACAACACGGAAAAACTGACCATGTTGCGCGGGTTGGCGATCACGCTGCTGATGCCAATGACCAGCGTCGGACCCAGAAAGAATGTGCCGCCGAAGGCCAGCAGAAACTGGCTCAGGTACATGTTCGATTGCCGGGTGACATTGGTCGAGCCGCTGTCCATCCAGGCGCCAATGGCAATCATCGCCAAAGAAATCAACAAAGGTTTGATCAAATGCTGCGGGTTGATCGTCCATGCACTGACCGCCAGACCCGCCACGCTGCCCAGTAACATCACTGCGTACAGTGAATGCAGTTGTTCGGAGCCCATGTTCAGGGTTTGCAGAAACCCCACTGCGCCGATGGATTGCTCCGACAGTACGACTCTGAACAGGATGACCGCCAGCCCCAGGCGCCAGATCGCACCACTGCCCAGCCAGCGAGTGATCAGCAGTGGGTTTTTGCGGTTATGTTCGATGGCCAGACCGGCGCAGATCAGCGCGATGGATGCGGCAGATGCCAGACCGATCCAGGTTTTCTCCAGCCACCATTCGATGCGGCCCAGGGAAAGCACGGCGCAGAGCAGGGCGAAGCCGGTGGAAAGCAGGCCAAACGTCAGGAAGTCGAGTTTTTCGAACGCTTTGAAGCGGTCTCCTGGCGGTAACTTGAGCAACAGCACGCAGCCCAGCGACAGCAGCGCCATGCCCAGCTCAAACAGGTAAAGGCCGCGCCACTCGGCGATCTGCAGCAAATCTTCGGACACCAGCCGGGCCATGGGAATGGCCAGTTGTGCGGTGCCAAGGCCGAGTACCAACGCTTTCAAGCGCCATTTCTGCGGGAAGGCCTGGATCATGTAATAGAGACCCAGCGTCGACAGGGCCGCGCCGACCATGCCATGAGCCGCACGCACGGCGATGGCGGAGTTCAGGTCGTTAACGAACAGGTGGGCGAAGGTCACCAGTGCGTAGAGCACCAGAAATAACTCGGTGAAGGTCCGCAGACCGAACTGCTGGCGAAACTTCACCAGCACCAGATTCATTGAGACGTTGGTCATGACGTAGGCCGCGGGGAGCCAGGCGACTTCAGCGGTGGTCGCGCCCAGTGAACCTTGCAAATAGGGCAGGTTGGCAACCACCAGTGCATTACCCAGGCCACCGGTCAGCGCAACGATGACCCCAACCAGCGCGTAAGCCCAGCGCTTGGGCGTTGAGTGCAGCGGCGTCGACGGCGAGCCGGGCATGGTCGGCCGTTCATGGGGAGCCCAGTCGCGTTGGGTGTACTTACTGCTCATGCGTGGGTACTGCCTTGTGGCAACTGTGTTTGATGTTTGAAGTGTTGCACAGGACCTGTACAGGCTGTGTGAAAACCTCACGAGCCAATTAGCTGGCTAAAAAACGCTCAAAAAACCGCGTTCCTACGTGAGTTTGAGGTCTGTGACCCACACAAACTTTTAAAGATTTCACGTGAGCGCGCGCAGTTTGTTTTTGTCTGAGGGTTTTCACACAGTCTGCACAAGTCCAATCTTTGCTGTGCGACAACGCTGTGTCAGGGACACAGGGGGGCCTACAGGTTTTGTACATGTCAGCAGGTCAGAAAATACCTAAGACCCACTCTTGAGCAGCCCTATCTCACCCGCCATCATCACATCCGCCGCATGAATGCTCGCCTCCCGATGCTTGAGCATGCCGCCGTTCCGTTGATTGAGCACCGCATTGATCTCCGCCAGGATAGACAGCGCAACGCTTGCCGGGGTATCGCCGCCCAGGTCCAGACCTACCGGGTAATGCAGCGCTGCAAAGGCTGGCAGTTGACGCATTTCGCTGCTCATTTCGTCCAGCAATCGCTCGGTCCTGCTGCGTGGGCCGAGCTGGCCGATGTAACGCGGATTCAGCGTCAGTACCTGACTGAGCCAGTGACGATCCTGAGTGTAGCTGTGGGTCATGACTACCACCGCAGCGTCATCAACCAGTGCCTGCATGCCTGTGAAAGGCTGCAAGGGCAGGGCGCTGACTTGATCGGCATCGGGGAAACGCTCGGGGCGGGCAAAGTGCGTACGGGCGTCGATCACCGTGGTGTGCCAGCCTTGCAGGTGCGCCATGTTCACCAGCGGTACGGCATCATGCCCGGCCCCAAAAATCACCAGCCGACGTGGTGCCGGAATGAACTCCAGCAGCACCTGAATCGATCCGGAGTGACCATCGTAGTTGCGAATGGCTGACTTCTCGGCGGTGAGTACGGTTTGCAGGTCGGCGGCGATGGTCTGGCTGAGCAGTCGGTCGTGCATTTCCTGCTCAAGCTTGCCGTCGGCCCACAGCGCAACCCGCTCACCCACTGCTGCATGGTGATCATTTTCGGAACTGATCACTGTCGCCAGCGCAGCGGGGCGCGAGGTGGCTTGCACCTGTTTCAACACATTGATTGCCAGTGATGGATTCTGCGCACTGACTCGCTCGAAGAGAATATGCACCGTACCGTTGCAGCCCAGCCCGAAGCTCAGTTCAGCGTCTTCCAGTTCATCGTCGTCCTCGCCGGTGCTGTAAGTGCGCAGCACCGGTTTACCTGCGGCGGTCAGCCACCAGGCTTTCTTGCTCACATCGCTTTCCAGGCACCCGCCGCTGACCGTACCAGTGGCGTTTCCAAGTTGTGGAATCACCATCCGCGCGCCGGGACGCCGATAGGCCGAACCCTCGACTTTGACCACCGTCGCCATGACCGCGTCCTGCCCGTCAGTGTGAGCAAGGGACAAAGCCTCGAGCAGGCGGGATAAATCATTCATTACAAAACCTCGGAAATCTGTGTGCACAGCATAGAGTGTTCGGATGCAGGGTTGCCGAAAACGTTCAGTTTGCGACGGTATAAGCGTGTTGTTTGAGGGTGGCTACACTGATCGCAACCGGGCTGATCAAAAAATCCAGGGTAGGAGCTGACGAAGGCTGCGAAGCATTTATCCTGACACTCCGCCATCGCAGCCTTCGGCAGCTCCTGCAGGTCACCTGTTTTCTGCATGACTGCCAAGAGAGCACTCGCCATGAAAACCCCCGACTACAACCACCCCATTACCATCACTTCCTGCAAAGGCTCGGTCAGCGTGATGTTCAAAGAAACGCTGCTCGCCCGCAGCGATCACGCGCTGTTGCTCGAAGAAGCCAAATACCCGCCGGTTATATACATACCCCGTTCGGATATACGGATTGAACATTACGTCAGGACCGAACATCAAACCCACTGCCCTTATAAAGGCGACGCTAATTATTTCAGCCTGGATATCCATGGGCTACGCATCCCGAACGCGGTCTGGACCTATGAACATCCGTACCGTGCCGTGGCGAAGCTCAGAGATCACGTAGCGTTTTACCCCGAACGGGTGACGTTCGTGACGCAGATACCACATGACTGAAGCGGTGTTTCTGCACCGGTTGGCTGATAAATGAAACGCTCGACGCCGCATTGCCTGAACAAACAGGTCGCGGCAACGCCGGAGATTCACACTGATGATCAGCCCCTCACGCGAGCCTCGCCAGACTGCTGCTGCCAACGAATTGCTCAAGCGCTACCAGAACGTGCGCAGTCGAACCCAAAGCCTGGCCGCACCGTTGAGCGCCGAAGACATGGTGGTCCAGTCCATGCCTGATGCCAGCCCGGCAAAATGGCATATCGCGCACACGACCTGGTTCTTCGAGACATTCCTGCTCAGCGAAAACGTGCCGGGCTACGAGCCTTTCGACCCGGCGTTCGGTTACCTCTTCAATTCCTATTACGAGGCCGTCGGCCCGCGCCATCCACGTCCACAGCGCGGCTTGATGACTCGTCCAGGAGTCGATCAGGTCCTGGCCTATCGTGAATATGTCGACCAGCACATGGCACGTCTGCTGGAAAATACGCTACCCGACGACTTGAGCAGCCTTATCGAACTGGGCCTGGCACACGAGGAGCAGCATCAGGAATTGCTGCTGATGGACATCCTCCACCTGTTCAGTACGTCGTCCCTCAAGCCGGCTTACGACCCGGCCTGGCCCAAGGATGTGGCTGGTCGGCGGGGCCGCTACAAACCGCTCAAGGGCGGACTGACCGAGATCGGCCATAAAGGCACAGACTTCGCATTCGATAACGAAGGTCCACGCCACACCACGTACTTACAGTCTTTCGAGATCAGTGATCGGCTGGTCACCAACGGCGAGTGGCTGAAGTTTATCGATGCGGGTGGCTACAGTCAGGCAGGGCTTTGGCTTTCCGAAGGCTGGAGCATCGTTCAGGAAAATGCCTGGCACGCGCCGATGTACTGGCAGCACGACGAAACCCACGGCTGGCGCTGCATGACCTTGCGCGGCCTTGAACCGATTGACCCGGACGCACCTGTCACTCACATCAGTTACTACGAAGCTGCAGCCTTCGCGCAGTGGGCCGATGCGCGATTGCCTACTGAAGCTGAATGGGAGGCGGCAGTGGTTGCCGGTCTGCTGGAGCAGGTGGATGACGTCGCCTGGCAGTGGACCCAAAGCTCTTACAGCGCGTATCCGGGATTTCGTCCGGCAGCCAGTGCGGTGGGCGAATACAACGGCAAGTTCATGATCAACCAGATGGTATTGCGCGGCGGGGCAAGCGTGACGTCGCCGAGCCATTCCCGAGCGACGTATCGAAACTTTTTCCATCCGGAGAAACGCTGGGTGGTTTCCGGTCTGCGTCTGGCCAGGGACAGCCGTCAGCCGGGAGTGGTTAACCCTCACGACAGTGAGTTCGCCCGTGATGTGATTGGTGGGTTGTCTTCGCCAGTGAAAAACCTTTCACCGAAGTACTTCTACGACGCAGCTGGCTCGCAACTGTTCGAAGCCATTTGCAAGACGCCGGAATACTATCCGACCCGCGCCGAAACCCGGCTGCTGACCGATGTTGCTGTACAAATGGCCGGGCTGATTCCGCACGGTGCTGCTCTGGTGGAATTTGGCAGTGGTGCCAGTGACAAAACCTGTTTGTTGCTTGACGCTGCGCCGCAGATCGCCGTGTACGTGCCCATTGATATCAGCGCCAATGCCTTGAATCGGGCCGCTCATCAACTAAGCAACAAATACCCGCATCTGACGGTAGCGCCGCAGGTCGACGATTTCACCCGGGCTCTGAAGCTCCCAAGGGCGGCTGATGGTTTGCCTCGGGTCGGTTTCTTCCCTGGTTCTACCATTGGCAACTTTACTCCTGAGCAGGCGGTGAAGTTTCTGCGTTCCGCCCACAGTTTGTTGGGTGAAAACGCGCACTTCATCGTCGGCGTGGATCTGGTCAAAGATCCGGATACGCTGGTTGCGGCTTACGACGATGCCGAAGGGGTCACCGCACGCTTCAACAAGAATCTGCTGACCCGGATCAACCGTGAACTGGACGGCACGTTCAACGTCGACGAGTTTGAGCATCTCGCGCTGTGGAACGATGAGGACCAGCGCATGGAAATGCATCTGGTCAGCCGTGTGGAGCAAGTGGCTTCGGTGGCGGGGCATACTTTCCACTTCGGCGTGGGTGAGCGGCTGCACACGGAGAACTCCCACAAGTTCACCATTGAGTCGTTCACTGCACTGGCCACGGCTGCGGGTTGGTCGGTGAGTCAGCATTGGGTCAGCGCTGCTCCTGAAGTGGCGTTGTTCACGCTACACGCTTAAGTCTGTCTGGAGGATGGAAAGCCAGCGCGATTCGCGCTGGCGCTGACGATCAGTGCGCTGATCAGTAACAGGCACACCAGCCAGTTGAAGGACTGCACACCGATGCTTTGCAGCAGCAAACCACCTGCCAGTCCGCCTCCGGCAATACCCAGATTCCACACAGTGACGATCATCGATTGGCTGACATCGGCGGCGGCACCGCCGGTGATCGCTGACGCGGTCTGGAACAGTGTCGCTGCGCCCCCGAACGCCAGGCCCCAGATGATCACATACAGATAAATCAGCTGACTGCTTTCACCGTTAATCGCCCAAGCGAAGGAGGTGAGCAGGAACAGCGCGATGCTGATCAGCACCAGCTCACGCAGCCAGCGATCAATCAGAACGCCCACCAGCCAGATCCCTCCCAGCGCCGCCACGCCAAAAGCCAGCAATACCCGGTCGATCTGCTCGGACAGACCGGCAGGCTCCAGCAGCGGTGCGATGTAGGTATAAAGAACGTTATGGGCCAGTACGAACATCAGGGTGGTCAGCAGCACCGGGCGGATGCCTGGCAGCACGAACACCTGGCGGATCGACAGGCGCTGTTGTTGGGTCTGACCGGGGAAATCCGCCAGGCTCAGACGTGCCCAGATCACCAGGCCCAGACTCAACAGGCTCATGATCCCGAAAGCCCAGCGCCAGCCGATGACTGAACCCAGTAGCGTTCCGGCCGGAATGCCGATGGACAGCGCCAGCGGCGTTCCCACCATGGCAACCGCAATGGCGCGCCCACGTAAATGTTCAGGCACCAGACGGCTGGCGTAACCGGCCAGCAGGGACCAAAGCAAGCCAGCAAAAACTCCGGCAAAGAATCGCGAGACCAGCGTTACGCCATAGTCATCGGAGAGCGCGGTGATGCTGTTGACCAAGGCAAAACCGCCGATGGCAATCAACAGCAATGGCCTGCGCCGCCAATTGCGGGTCAGGGCCGTCAGCGGAATGGCCGCCAGCAGCGAACCCACCGCATACACCGTTATCAGTTGCCCCACCAGGGTGGGTGACACCTTTAGGTCTGCGCTCATCAAGGGCAGCAATCCTGCGGGCAGCGCCTCGGTGAGAATGGTCAGAAATCCCGCCATGGCCAAGGCCAGCAACGCCGTCCACGGCAGCCGTTCTGCGTCTGATTTATCAATAAGGTTCAGCGTGTTGTCAGTCATAGCCATGAGCCCTGTTCAAAAGAGGGCCAGATTAATGGGCTGTGGTTGGCGGAAAAACAGGCTAAGGTTCCGCTCATAGCGGACATAAAAGTCCGCAATACGATGGGACATGTGTTTACATGCAAAACGCAAATTATGAATTTGAAATGCAATCCCCCTGTGGGAGCGGTGCTTGCCCGCGATAAGGACACCGCGGTTTATCCTTCAAGCCGCGTCGCTCTTATCGCGGGCAAGCACCGCTCCCACAAGAAAATCGCATTTCAACTCAGACAAATATTTTGTAAGGAGCACTCGCCTGGACAGCCTCAGTGGCATCGGAATTTTCGTGCAGGTCGCACAAACGCGCAGCTTCACTGCGGCGGCGCGTACGCTGGAGGTTTCTTCCTCGGCGGTCGGCAAGAGCATTGCTCGGTTGGAGCAGCGCCTTGGGGTTCGCCTGTTTCATCGCAGCACCCGCAGCATCACCCTGACAGCCGAGGGCACACTGTTTCTTGAGCGGTGTCGGCGAATACTGGGGGAGGTCGAAGCTGCGGAGCTTGAGTTGTCGCATTTCACTGCCGAGCCCAGAGGCAAGCTGCATATCAGCGTGCCGTTGCAGGATGGTTTGATGATGCCGGTATTGACCGCTTTCATGCGCCGCTATCCGGACATCGAGCTGGACATCGACCTGTCGGATCGCATGGTGGACATCATTGAGGAGGGCTTCGATGCGGTGGTTCGCACCGGCACGCTACAGGACTCACGACTGGCGTCGCGCCATCTGGGGGACTTTCGTCTGATGCTGGTTGCGTCCCCGGATTACCTGCAACGCTATGGCGTGCCCTTGACGCCTGGCGATCTGGCCGGGCATGTCGGCCTGCTGCACAAGTTTCCCGCCACCGGCAAGATCGAGCCCTGGCCGTTGCGCAGCGTTGATGGTTTGCTTGTGCCGAATCCGAAAAAAGCCGCGACCTGCACCACCACCCATTCCCTGTATCACCTGTGCAAACAGGGAATGGGCATCGCCTACCTGGCGGATTTCGTCGTCAATGAGGCGTTACAGCGCGGTGAGTTGCAGGTCGTGCTCGAAGATTTCACCCTCAGCCACGGCACCCTCTGGATGCTCTGGCCCGTGAGCCAGCATGCATCCCCGAAATTGCGTGCCTTGATCGACTTTCTCAAGGAGCACTTATTGCCAGCAGGCGGCTATCAAAAGATCTGAGTGAACACCCAGTACAACGACCCCGAGAGCAGGATCGCGGCAGGCAGGGTCAGCACCCAGGCCAGGGCCAGATTACGCAACGTTCGCAATTGCAGGCCGGAGCCGTTGGCGACCATGGAACCGGCCACGCCCGACGACAACACATGGGTGGTCGACACCGGCAGGCCGTACATGTCGGCGGCACCGATGGTCATCATCGCGACCACTTCTGCGGAAGCGCCCTGAGCGTACGTCATGTGGGTCTTGCCAATCTTCTCGCCGACGGTGATCACGATGCGCCGCCAGCCCACCAGCGTGCCGAGACCCAAAGCGATGGCTACGGCGATCTTGACCCAGGTTGGAATGAAGCGCGTGGCGCTGTCGATCTGGTCCTTGAACAGCTTGAGCTTGTCCTGCGTATCCGCGTCGAAATTGCCGACTTTGTTTTTCTCCATCACGCGGATGGTTTCCGACGTCAGGTACATGTCGTTACGCACGTTGGCCACCGCTTCGGCGGGGACCTTCGACAGTGAACCGTAGCCTTTGACCTGAATGCCGATCTTGCCCGCCATCACCGCCAGGGCCGGAATCAGCTCAGGGGTTTCCTGTTTACTGACCAGATACTGCGACAGCGTCTGCCGTGGATCAGCGGGAGCGGGCAGTGGGGCCGCGCGAGTAAGTGCCTGCTGGGTAACTTCGGCAACGGCAGCAAACTGAATGGACTGATCGGCAGGCATGGTGCGGTTCAGCGCGTAGGCCATTGGCAACGTGCCGACCAGAATCAGCATGATCAGGCCCATGCCTTTTTGTCCGTCATTGGAACCGTGGGCGAACGACACGCCGGTGCACGTCACGATCAGCATGCCGCGAATCCACCATGGCGGTGGAGTGTTGCCTTCAGGGGCTTTATAGAGCGCGCGGTTCTTGATGAACATGCGCATTGCCAGCAGTAACAGCGCGGCAAAAACGAACCCGACCAAGGGAGATAGCAGTAACGAGTAGCCGATTTTGGTCGCCTGAGACCAGTCGACGCCGCTGGTGCCATCGCGGCCATGCATCAAGGCATTGGCAACCCCCACACCGATGATCGAGCCGATCAGGGTGTGTGAAGAAGAGGCGGGCAGACCCAGCCACCACGTGCCCAGGTTCCAGATGATCGCGGCGATCAACAAGGCAAAGATCATCGCAAAACCAGCGCCGGAGCCCACCTGCAAAATCAGCTCGACTGGCAGCAAGGCAATGATGGCGAACGCCACTGCACCGCTGGAAAACAGCACGCCGAGAAAGTTGAACAACCCGGACCACGCCACTGCGAAGCCCGGCGGCAGCGAGTGGGTGTAGATCACAGTGGCAACCGCGTTGGCGGTGTCATGGAAGCCGTTGACGAACTCGAAACCCAGCGCAATCAGCAACGCCACGCCTAACAACAGAAATGGCGTCCAGGTGGTGACCACGGTGCCCAGATCATCTACGTCTTGTTTCAAGCTGTAGGCGGTGAACAATAAGCCGGTGGCAAGAATGGCGAAGAAAACCACCATCGTCAGCGTGCTGGGCTTGCGGTGCAGTTGAGGCTTTGAGTCTCGGGCCTGTTCAAAGGAATCCGGGGCTAACGTGCTGGTTGCCATGGTGCTTGATCCTGTTGAAGAATGGATCCGCCCATACTCATTACAAAATGTTACCGAGATGCTACACAGGTCAATGAACTTGGGCCTGGACAATGTTTTCGGATGATCGGCATGCACCAACAGCTGTCTTGATTTGGAATGCAGTCCCCTGTGGGAGCCGGGCTTGCCCGCGATAAACGATAACGCGGAGTGTCTTCAAACCGCGTCTCATGTATCGCGGGCAAGCCCGGCTCCCACGGGAGATCGCGTTTCATTTAAAGAATGCATCGACCTGCCGAACCTCAGACCCGGTTTTTGCTCATTGCACTGAACCCTTTACCGGTTCCACTGCCTCACTCCTCATCATTTAACTGACTTGCAGGCTTCCCTATGCGCACTCTTGAATTAGCGGGCAAACAGGTTCCGGTTATCGGCCAGGGCACCTGGCACATGGGCGAGCGTCAGGACATGCGCTCGGCTGAGATCCGCGCACTGTGTCAGGGCATCGAGTTGGGCTTGAACCTGATCGACACCGCTGAAATGTATGCCGACGGCATCGCCGAACAAATCGTCGGTGAGGCCATCGCCGGGCAGCGCGATCGCGTGTTCGTGGTCAGCAAGGTTTACCCGCACAACGCCAGCCGTTCAGGCATCCCCGCCGCCTGCGAGCGCAGCCTCAAGCGGATGAAAACCGACTACATCGATCTCTATTTGCTGCACTGGCCGGGTTCCTATCCGCTGGAAGAAACCGTTGAAGCCTTCGAGCGATTGCGTGAAGAAGGCAAAATCGGTCGCTGGGGCGTGTCGAACTTCGACGTGCCTGACCTGCTGGAACTGAATAACCCGGCCTGCGCCACCAACCAGGTGCTGTACAACCCGGAAGACCGTGCCATCGAGTTCGATCTGTTGCCTTGGGCAGAAGCCAACAATTTGCCGACCATGGCGTATTGCCCGATTGGTCAGGGCCAGGCCGGTAACCTGCTGCATCACCCGGCACTGCACGAAATCGCTGCACGGCACAACGCGACTCCGGCGCAGATCAGCCTCGCGTGGGTATTGCGTCAGAGCAACATGATCGCCATTCCTAAAGCGGTCACACCGAAACACATCGAGCTCAACGCGGCAGCGGCCGAGCTGGCCCTCACTGCACAAGACCTCGCGGACATCGACAGAGCCTGGCCAGTGCCAAGCCGCAAAATGCCGTTGGCGATGGTTTGACGTTCGTGGGACCGGCTTCAGTCGGGAAGAGGTCATTACAGGCGATGCATTTGTATCTTCAGGAATATCGCCATCCCGAATAAATTCGGTCCTACCGGGCTCTACGTCTTTGCCAGATTACCGGTAGGAGCGAATTCATTCGCGAAGGGCCGGTACATCCACCGCTTCTTTATCGTCATGAACACCGCCTTCCCGGATGAATCCGGTCCCACAGGATCGCGCTGAACCTGAGGAGATCGAAAACCTGTGGGAGCGAATTCATTCGCGAAGGGCCGGTACATCCACCGCTTCTTTATCGTCAGGAATGCCGACTTCCAGGATGAATCCGGTCCCACTGGAGGAATCGAGAGTGCAACAAAACTGCAATAACGGCTTGTCATGATGCGCACTTCGTCCTTTTGCCACGGACCTGGCGCATCACGGCCAGCGAGCATTCATGAACCAAAGCATCGTGCAGAACCACCAGGATTCAGATCTGTTCGGCCTGCTTTACGGTTTCAGTTTCAAACCCGGTGAAAGCGGCCGGGAAATTGGCTCCGCCGCTGCTTTGCAGTGCCTGCACTCCAGCGACAGCGGTGATGAATTTATCTGGTTGCACCTGAACCTGGCCCATGCGGCGTGTGAACGCTGGATGAAAACCAACCTGCGTCTGCCAGAGGAATTCTTCGAAGCGTTGCATGAAGGCTCACGCTCGACTCGTATCGAGCATGTGGACTCTGCGCTGCTGGCGGTGGTCAACGACGTGGTCTTCGACTTCAACATGTTGTCGACTGACATTTCCACCTTGTGGGTCTGCACCCATCACAATCTCCTGATCACGGCCCGGCTGCATCCGTTGCGTTCGGTGGACAAGCTGCGTTCTTCGGTCAAACGCGGCGAGCGGTTTCGTTCGCCGCTGGAATTGTTGGTGCATCTGTTGCGTGATCAGGGCGAAGTACTGACGCAGTTTCTGCGCAAGACCAGCCTGAGTGTCGACAAGATCGAAGACCAATTGCTGTCGCAACGCTTGAGTAATAATCGCTCGGAGTTGGGGGCGATGCGGCGGGTGTTGGTACGTCTGCAACGACTGTTGGCGCTGGAGCCGGGCTCGCTGATGCGTTTGCTGCATCGCCCGCCTGACTGGTTGCTGGAAGCGGATGTGAAGGAGTTGCGGCAGTCGACGGAGGAGTCGGCCCTGGTGATCAGTGATCTGGTGGCGTTGGGTGAGCGCATCAAGTTGCTTCAGGAGGAGATCGCCGCGAACCTCAACGAGCAGAGCAGCCGTACGCTGTTTACGCTGACGGTGGTGACTGTGCTGGCGCTGCCTATCAACATCGTTGCGGGTTTCTTCGGGATGAACGTCGGCGGTATTCCGCTGGCGAGCGATCCGGAGGGCTTTTGGGTGTTGGTGGCGTTGGTGGCGACGTTTACGGTGATTGCGGGGCGGTGGGCGTTTCGCAAGAATCGGGATCAGGGGTAAGGGGGCGCTTTCGCGCGTTAGGTGGTTTTGAGTACATATCCGTTGGTGGGGTAACGGCTGACATTGGTTGCGCTTTTACAGCGCCTCACTTTTGAAAGGAGCCCAAAAGTAAGCAAAAGGCTCTTGCCCCACCACTAGGTCCCTCGCCTAGGCTCGGGATGCCCGCCCGCAGATCCTGAACCGTGGGCCGCCGCAACGGGCCATCCATGGCCCGGTGCGGCTAACCCGGCGTCCTGCC
>NZ_JAWHNU010000062.1:0-37163 GCF_032582135.1 Pseudomonas syringae group sp. J309-1
CTGTCAGTCGATGAATATATTGCCTGTGCTGACGCGATCGCGGGCAAGCGCGCTCCTACAGATGAAAAAGTACTCCAGATCAAATAGTTGTAGTTTGTTTGATAGGAGCTGGGCTTGGTCTGGGGGGCATTCCGACGATGCATGAGACGCAGCCCGAAGACATACCGCGTTATCGTTTATCGCGGGCAAGCACCGCTCCCACAGGACCGCATTTCAACTCAGACTCGTGTGTGCCCCTCCTGAACCAAGAGCGCTACAACGCGGGACAATAAAACCCGGTTTTTGTTTCCGCACATGACCAACGGTCAAGATAAAAATCTGTTTGTCATTATCTCTGCTGTATCCTGCCCAAGCTTTTTAGAAGCACTGGTTCTGCCCAGCAACTAAAAAACTTGTGCAAGGAGCATCGAAAATGCATGAAATTCCAAACTTTCCCCCTGGCCAGAAAGAGCCTGAGCAATCGACACTGGCTCAACTGGAACTCGGTCAACCGGTCGACATGAAAGCCGGTGTACAGGCCGAACAAGGCCAGCAAGCCTCCAGCGAAGACTGAGGGTGATTTTTCAGACGTATCGGAAACCAGCCTCGCTGTGTTTTCATACGTCTGATTGCCGATGACCACAGGCTGCACATGAAAGACTTCAACGAAGCACAAGCCAATACCCTGATCGGCACTGCCGAACTCATGATCAAAATCTGGGCGCAGTTGAGCCCGGAGAAGAAACAAGCCCTGCTCGACCGCTTCGGCAATCAGGAAAACGCCCTCGCCGCGCTGGTGACGACCCAACTGGTCGCGCCTGAACAGCCTCAATAAGGCTCTGCCCCTTCCTGGCCGAATACCCTCGCTGTAATTTTTTTTGACCAGACCTCCAGCCCAACGCTCGTTCGCCGCTATCATTGAGCACTTGTTTGCCTGCCAGGGTTCGACTCGACCCGCAGCCCCCATTTGATTCCCGCCGCAACAGTGGACCGCTTACCCATGCCTGATACACCCCGCAGTGATTCCCAACGCCCCATGGCAGTCACTCTGCAAGTCGTCTCCATCGTCATGTTCACTTTCATCGGCTACCTGAACGTCGGAATCCCGTTGGCGGTACTGCCGGGATACGTCCACACCGATCTGGGGTTTGGCGCTGTGACTGCGGGGCTGGTGATCAGCGTGCAGTATCTGGCTACCCTGCTAAGCCGCCCGTATGCCGGACGCATCATCGATAACCTCGGCCCCAAAAAAGCCGTGCTGTTCGGTCTGGCCGGTTGCGGCCTCAGTGGCGTGTTCATGCTGCTGTCGAGCTGGTTGCAGGCGTGGCCCATGGTCAGCCTGATCAGCCTGTTCTTCGGCCGACTGGTGCTGGGCAGTGCCGAGAGCCTGGTGGGTTCCGGGTCAATCGGCTGGGGCATTGGCCGCGTTGGCTCGCAGAACACCGCCAAAGTGATTTCCTGGAATGGCATCGCGAGTTACGGTGCGCTGGCCATCGGCGCACCGCTGGGGGTGATGCTGGTCAGCACACTGGGGCTTTGGAGTATGGGTGTGAGCATCATTCTGCTCGCCCTGCTCGGGCTGAAACTGGGCTGGAACAAAGAAGCCGTGCCGATCGTCCATGGCGAGCGCATGCCGTTCATTCACGTGCTCGGCAAAGTATTTCCCCACGGCATGGGTCTGGCGCTGGGGTCTATCGGATTCGGCACCATCGCTACGTTCATCACGCTGTATTACAACAGCCATAACTGGCCGAACGCCGTGCTGTGTCTGAGTCTGTTCGGCGCGTCATTCATCGGGGCGCGGCTGTTGTTCGGCAACATGATCAACCGGATTGGCGGCTTCAAAGTGGCAATCGGTTGCCTGAGTGTTGAAAGCCTTGGCTTGCTGCTGTTGTGGATGGCGCCGTCCCCGGAGCTGGCATTGGCAGGCGCGGCGTTGACTGGCTTTGGCTTTTCGCTGGTATTCCCGGCCCTGGGTGTAGAAGCCGTAAATCTGGTGCCCGCCTCGAGCAGAGGCGCAGCGGTAGGCGCTTATTCGCTGTTCATTGACTTGTCGCTGGGGATCACCGGTCCGGTAGCCGGCGCAGTGGCGGCAGGCTTTGGCTTTGCCTCGATCTTCCTGTTTGCAGCGCTAGCCTCTCTCAGCGGTCTGGCCCTGAGCGTCTGGCTATACAAGCAAGCGAAAGCAGCGCGCCAACAGAGCGCTTGATCAGAAATCCACTTTGCCGCGACCCGCCTTGATCGAGCCACGCTTGGTCTTGGATTCCAGACGGCGGGTCTTTGAACCCAGCGTCGGCTTGGTCGGCCGACGCTTCTTCTCGACCTTGGCCGCGTTGACGATCAGTTCGGCCAACCGCTCAAGCGCATCGGCGCGGTTCTGTTCCTGAGTGCGGTACTGCTGGGCCTTGAGCACAAGCACGCCTTCACTGGTGATCCGGCTGTCGCGCAACGCCAGCAACCGCTCTTTGTAGAAAGGCGGCAGCGATGAAGCGTTGATGTCGAAACGCAGGTGCACCGCACTGGAAACCTTATTGACGTTCTGCCCACCCGCGCCCTGGGCACGGATGGCAGTCAATTCGATTTCAGCATCGGGAAGGTGCACGTTGTTGGAGATTACCAGCATGGTGTTTTCACATTACCTTGGAACGATGCATACCCTGTGGGAGCAGAGCTTGGTCTGCTCCCACAAAAAAATGCTTCAATCCCGAGTCTATTAAGAGCGCATCCCGCGCCCGCTGACCAGCAACCGCGCGCAGCCGATATACAGCACGATGGTCGCGATCACCATGAACGCCATGGCAATGCTGATGCGGATATCGGAGACACCCAGGATGCCGTAACGGAAAGCGTTGACCATGTGCAGAACCGGGTTGGCCAGCGACACGGTTTGCCAGAACGGTGGCAGCAGGCTGATGGAGTAGAACACGCCCCCCAAATAAGTCAGCGGGGTCAGCACGAACGTCGGGATGATAGAGATATCGTCGAAGTTGCGCGCAAATACAGCGTTGATGAAGCCCAATAGCGAGAAGATCGTCGCCGTCAGCAACACCACCACAATGGTCACACCCAGATGGTGAACCTGCAGATCAGTGAAGAACATCGACAGCAGTGTCACGATAAAGCCCACCGCCAGACCGCGCAGCACACCGCCCAGCACGTAGCCGATCAATATGGTGTGAGGCGAGACCGGGGAAACCATCAGTTCTTCCACCGAACGCTGGAACTTGGCACCAAAGAAACTCGACACCACGTTGCCGTACGAGTTGGTGATCACCGACATCATGATTAAACCCGGCACGATGTATTGCATGTAGGTGAAGCCGCCCATGTCCCCAATCTGTCGGCCGATCAGGTTGCCGAAGATCACGAAATACAAAACCATGGTGATCGCTGGCGGCAGCAAGGTTTGCGGCCAGATGCGCATGAAACGACGTATTTCGCGATAGACAATAGTGTTCAGGGCAACCAGATTGGGGCGCAGCTCGGAAGTCGTTTCGTTGCTCATACCGCCACCTTCGCCAGATTTTTTTCCACCAGTGACACGAACAACTCCTCAAGGCGATTGGTTTTGTTGCGCAGGCTCAGCACTTCAATATTCTGCGCCGCCAACTGGCTGAACAGTGCGGTGATGCCAACGTTCTTGTCGACTTGCACTTCCAGGGTATGACTGTCGATCAGCGTGCATGGATAACCCATCAGCTGTGGCGCGACATGGTGTTCGTGCTTGAGATCCAGCAGAAAGGTTTCCACGGTCATCTTGTTGAGCAATTGCTTCATGCCCGTGTTTTCCACGATCACCCCATGGTCGATGATGCCGATGTTGCGACACAACTGCTCGGCCTCTTCCAGGTAGTGCGTGGTCAGAATGATGGTGGTGCCCTGTTCGTTCAGCTCGGTGAGGAACGACCACATGGAGCGACGCAGCTCGATATCAACCCCGGCCGTTGGCTCATCAAGGATCAGCAGACGTGGCTGGTGAATCAGCGCCCGGGCGATCATCAGACGTCGCTTCATGCCGCCGGACAGCGAGCGCGAAGGCACGTCACGCTTGTCCCACAACCCTAGCTGGGTCAGGTATTGCTCGGCGCGTTCCTTGGCGATCTTCATCGGGATACCGTAGTAACCGGCCTGGGTCACGACGATATCGAAGGCTTTTTCAAACTGGTTGAAGTTGAATTCCTGAGGCACCACGCCGATGCAGCGCTTCAGCGCAGCGGGCTGGCGGTCAAGATCATGGCCAAAGATATTCACCGTGCCGCTGGTTTTGTTGACCAGCGTCGAGATGATGCCGATGGTGGTGGATTTGCCGGCGCCGTTCGGGCCGAGCAAAGCAAAAAAATCACCTTCAGCGACGTCCAGATCGATACCACTCAGGGCCTGGAAACCGTTGCCGTAGGTTTTGGTTAGCTGCCGGATGGATAGAGCAGAACTCATGTCGGAAAAATTACCAGTGAAGAAATAGGGGATGTAGATGAGGGCTGACACACATGATTACAACTCCAGCCAGCACCGCAATGGTGCTTGGCCGGACCGTTCAAGTACAGCGCGATCTATTGATAGTACCTATCGACGCGGCTCATCTAACTCGGTCAGGTGAGCGCGGTCATGACCGCAGCCTGATAAGCAGGCCGGGCTTTAAGCCGCTCATACCAGCTTTCGAGGTGCGGCATGGCAGGTCGTTCAATCGGCATTTCGAACCAGGCGTAAATAAAGCTGCCCAGCGGGATGTCACCCATACCGAACTCGGCACCGGACAGGTAAGGCTGCTTCTGCAGCGCTTCATCGACAACGATCAACAGGCTCTGCAGGGTTTTGATCGCGCCGTTGATCTGCACCCAGTCCTGCCGCTCGGCCGGGGTACGTAATACGCCCCAGAAGACATCGCGAAAAGGACCGGCAAAGGTCGAGGTGGTCCAGTCCATCCATTTGTCTGCGGTTGCGCGCTGCTGAACATCGGAGGGATACAGCGCTGAGTCAGGCGCATGACGGGCCGCCAGATAACGCACGATGGTGTTGGATTCCCACAACACAAAGTCGCCATCTTCGATCATCGGAATACGCCCGTTAGGGTTCTTCGCTCGATATTCAGCGCCATCCACCAGCCCGAACGCCCCGCCTGCATCGAGCGCCTCGTACGGCAGGCCCAGCTCTTCAGCAATCCAGAGTGCCTTGCGCACATTGGAAGAGTTTTTCCGACCCCAGATTTTAAGCATTGTTTTCTCCTTGAAGATGGCCGACAGGATAGGCCATTTACAGCGAAACGCGGGCTTCATGTGGGACATTCTATGTTGGCCCGCAAGCGCAATGGTTGGGCACGGCCCTGTAGGAGCTGAGCTTGCTCGCGATGAATTCGACCCGGTTTAACTGCCACACTGCAAATGCCGCCTATACCAAGCCTCGCACACAGGGGAAACGCGCTTCATCTGCGGAGCCGACCGGGAGTGGCGCTCCACTCCATTCGGGGAAACTTATTGCTATAACCTAAATATGTGTTGTCTGTACCGGCTCCTTCGCGAATGAATTCGCTCCCACGGGGAATTGGGTTGCAGGCCAGCATTGAATCCCTCAAGGGATCGCGTTCTAGCCGTGAAACTCCCTCCCCCCGCCAGGGTCACTATCCATGCACCCGCTCGGGCGACCTTCTTGACGAAACACGCCCCGGCTCATGATAGTGGCTTCTCGCTGCTGTCATCACGGAGGATTACTTATGCTGTTGTTGTGGATTGTGGTTCTGGTCGTAGGCATCGCCTGGCTGGCGCACCGCCGCGTTGCACCTATGCCTGCGCTGGGCGTGGTGGCTGCTTACCTGCTGGCGATGGGCATCATCAGCCATGCGCCGACCTGGTTGATGGTGATCTTCTGGATCCTGCTGCTGGCCGTGGCATTGCCGCTGGCGCTGCCGGACCTGCGACGCAAACATTTCACTGCGCCGATGTTCACCTGGTTCAAGAAAGTGTTGCCGCCCATGTCGGAAACCGAGCGCGATGCCATCGACGCTGGCACGGTCTGGTGGGATGGCGAGCTGTTCAGCGGCCGTCCTGACTGGGACTTGCTGCTCAGCTATCCGAAAGTCCAACTGACCGACGAAGAACAGGCATTCATCGACGGCCCGACCGAAGAGCTGTGCGCGATGGTCACCGATTGGGAAATCGGCCAGGCCATGGACCTGCCGCCCCGCGCCTGGGAACACATCAAACAACACGGTTTCTTCGCCCTGATCATCCCTAAAGAGTTCGGCGGCAAAGGTTTCTCGGCCTACGCCCACTCACAAGTAGCGATGAAACTGGCTACCCGCAGCGGCGACCTGGCCTCGACGGTCATGGTCCCCAACTCACTCGGTCCTGCGGAACTGCTGCTGCATTACGGCACCGACGAGCAACGCAATCACTACCTTCCGCGTCTGGCTCGCGGCGATGACATTCCGTGTTTTGCGCTCACCGGGCCGCTGGCAGGCTCCGACGCAGGCGCCATGCCGGACACCGGCATTATCTGCAAAGGCCAATGGCAGGGCGAAGAAGTGATCGGTCTGCGCCTGAATTGGGAAAAGCGCTACATCACCCTCGGCCCCGTCGCCACCCTACTCGGCCTGGCGTTCAAGGCCTACGACCCGGAGCACTTGCTGGGCGAAGAAGTCGATCTGGGCATCAGCCTGGCACTGATCCCGACTGAAACACCGGGCGTTGAAATCGGCCGTCGCCACCTGCCGCTAGGCGCCGCGTTCATGAACGGCCCCAACTCTGGCAAGGACGTATTTATCCCGCTGGAGTACCTGATCGGTGGTCAGGAAATGCTCGGCAAAGGCTGGATGATGTTGATGAACTGCCTGTCGGTGGGACGCTCCATCTCCTTGCCAGCTGTGGGCACCGGCGCTGCCAAGTTCACCAGTCTGGTCACAGGCCAATACGCCCAGGTACGTGAGCAGTTCAACGTACCGCTGTCGGCCTTCGAAGGTATTCAGGAATCCCTGGCGCGGATCGGCGGCAACGCCTGGCTGATGGACAGCGCCCGCATGCTCACCGCTAACGCTGTGGACCTTGGCGAAAAACCGTCAGTGCTCTCGGCAATCCTCAAATACCACCTGACCGAACGCGGCCGCGAATGCATCACCCACGCCATGGACGTACATGGGGGCAAGGGCATCATCATGGGCCCAAATAACTATCTGGGCCGCAACTGGCAAGGTGCGCCGATCTTCATCACCGTTGAAGGCGCAAACATCCTGTCGCGCAACCTGATGATCTTTGGCCAGGGCGCGATTCGCTGCCATCCGTTCGTGCTCAAGGAAATGGCCTTGGCGGGTCGTGCAGACCATGACCAGGCACTGCTTGAATTCGACAGCTTGCTGCTCAAGCACATTGGCTTTGCCGTTAGCAACGCCGCCAGCACGTTCATCCTCAACCTGGGCTTTGGCCACTTCGAGAAGGCTCCGGGGGACAGCCTGAGTCAGGGCTACTACCGCGCGCTGAATCGCCAGGCCGCGGCCTTCGCCATGCTGGCCGACCTGAGCATGATGTTGCTCGGCGGCGAACTGAAGCGTCGCGAGCGTCTGTCTGCGCGACTAGGCGATGTATTGAGCCACCTGTATCTGGCGTCGGCAGCCCTCAAGCGCTACCACGACCTGAACTACCCTGAACATCTGCAACCGGTGTTCCGCTGGGCAATGGAAGAAGCACTGGGTGAGTCCGAACGCGCACTGGACGAGCTGCTGAGCAACTTCCCGAACCGTGTGCTGGGCGCTCTGTTGCGCGTTGTTGTGTTTCCGTTCGGACGTCGCCACAAAGGCCCGTCCGATGCGCTGGATGCACAGGTTGCCGCTGTACTGGGCCGCGCCAAAGGCGATCCGACCCTGGAAGAATTGCTGGCGGGCTGCTACCGCCCGCAATCGCCGGACGACGCTGTTGGCGCCCTGCAACATGCCAGCGATCTGTTGGACGCCGCGAAACCACTGCACAAAAAGCTGCATGTGGCTTTCAAGGGCGGCCAGTTCAAACCGGCCGCAGGCGAGCACGTGATCGACGCAGCGCTCAACGCCAGTGTGCTTCAACCGGCCGAGGCCGAGACGCTACGGGCAGCCGAGGCGGCACGACGCAAAGTCATCGACGTGGATGATTTTGCCAAGGATGAGCTGACCCTGAGCGAAGGTAAAATTCGCTAACGACTGGCGGAACTGTTCAGTCCAACCCCACAGCAGGCGCGCAGAGCTTTATACTCTCGCGCCTGTTTTTTTGTCTTTGAGGATTGCCCCATGGCCGACGCCAATCTCGACCACCAACTGAACCTGCTGGCGCACCTGCGCAGCATCCTGGTCGCACTGGGCGAGGCCGAGCAGGTTCCCGAAGAAAGCCATGCGTTGTTCATGGAGCGCTTCGACGAGCTGCTGACCCTGCTGCCGCAAGACCCTATTGAAAGCCAGTATCTGGGCCAGGACATTCTGTGTCAGGTGATCCAGCGCTACCCGCAAATCGCCCATCTGGTGCCACGCGACCTGCTGTGGTTCTTCGCCGGTGACTGTCTGCACTTCATGCCTGACGAAGAAATCGAGCTGTACCAATCGCTGGAAGAGCGTCGCTACGAAGCCGAGCAGAACGACGAGCCGTTTGACTGGAACATGGAAAAGCAACTGCTGGCCATGCCTTCTCAGGGCAGTAAGCACTGATCGTGATTCACAATCGCCAGACATCGATCCCCCTGACGCCACGCACTCAACCGTGCTGACGTCTGAATCGATCTGACTGGTACTGGGCGTATTGCTGACTGCCGCTGCGCTGCGCTGGCACGGGAGGGGTTCGTCGTCGCTGGCGGTCGAGCAAGCGGAAGTAAAGCGCCTCGTGATCCGGTTTCGGGTGGTTGGAACTGCGCAGCCTTTCCAGTGTGCTATGGCCTGGACTCGCAGGCCCCTTGATCAGCTCGATAGCGTCCGCCGCCGGAATTCCGTCGAGGATTTTATTGAACGCAACGGTGACCTGCAGATCGCCAGCAAAGATGACACGAGAGGCTGCAAGGGCATTTCCCTGTTCCGGTGCAAGCACCTTGCGTAACGAAGCCGGGCTCAGGTTCAGTGCTGCAATACCTTCAAAGTAACCTGCAAGCATGGCATTGCAGACGGCGATGGATGTTGCTGTCCAGCCACCATCAGGGGGCACGCAAATGTCCGGGATGATATTGGGCTGGTCCTGCTCGGGGTTGCCAAGGAGTTTGACCACCTCACGCGAGCGCAGGCCACTGCTTGCCAACGCATCGAGGTAGGCCTTGATGCAGGCAGGTTCTTCATACCTGGCCGCGCCCTGCAGGCAAGTGTCGCCCTCAGCGTCCTTGCCTTGCAGCAACCGGTATTTTTCCTGCGTATCGAGCAAATCACATTTGCTGACGCGCGCGATGAAGGCCGAAATCATGTCGGCATGGCCGAAAGAAGCAGCATCCGCCATCGCGGTCTGGCCATTTGCAGTGGTGGCGCCAAGCAGTCTCGCCAGCCTTCCTTTACCAGGCTGCAGGGTTTCCAACTGATCAAAAAGAAGATGGAAATCTTCGGCGTTCTGATTCTCCATCGCCACAGTCAGATTATTATCGTTAGGGTCGCCACGGATAACATCGAAAAAATCGGCGTCGTTCAAACGAGCAGTCTCTAGTAACGCAAGGTAATCGGCGACGAAACCAGGGTTCCGGGACGGCAAATGCAGGGAATACCCCAGTGGTTTGCGATGTTTTTCAATACTGGGCGCCAGCAATTTTCTGGCACTTGAACTGGGTACTTTCAACTTCGCCATGCCGGTTACAAAAACCCGCAAACTCAAGCGCTGATTTTCATGGTTCAAGCCTTTCGGATCGACACCTTGCGCAAAATCTCTGAGCCGTTTTTTAGGTGCGCTTAGATAAGGCGTGGCCTTGCTGCCAACCAGCCCCTTGCGCTTCATGTAGTCGCACAGCCCCAAAAACGCTTGCAGAGAACTGACTGCCCAAAGCGTATTGAGCAGTGACCTGTCAGCCTCCATGGGCAATCTGGAACCCTTGCGGAAGTACTTCATGTCGTCTGCGGGATGCCCAACATCCCTGCTGACGGCTTGTATGAACGGATAACGGCCTTGTTCAAAGTAAGCACTGTTGTCGGGAAAGGCTTTATCAAAGGTGATATCCGCGACGCTCTGATCCGGATAACGCTCAAGCCGACGGTGAACGTTGGAATCGTTGGGGTCGTAAAAAGCCAGGGTAATGCGACCCCCTTTATTTTGAATATGTATGGGCAAATCATGGTTATGGGTGCGCAGCATGATTCGCGCCTCAGGAAGCCGTTTGTCGACCACCTGACGGAACGTGTCGTCCAGCCAGCGTCCAAACTTGTCCGGAATAAGGAGTGGGTTGTTACGCCCGACGATGAGCTCCAACGCGTCTGTTCCAGAGTCAGCGCGTGCATGGGGGTTGCTGGGGTGATCGTAGAACGCCTGCAAGTGGGCTTTGGATTTGGCCGCCCGGTCCAGGAAATCCTTGCCACCGCGCATGTCGGCAGGCTCGTCACCAAACAGATAGTTGAAAGCGAGATGACGACATACCGCCAGTGGCCGAGTGACTTCCATATTCAAATCAACAATGGGGCCACGTTTACTGGAGAGATAGACTTCATCCTTGCCGGGTTTGATCGGGTCCTGCCTGTTACGAGGCTGAGGCCTTGATCCGCTGGCCTTCGGACGACGCGTCCTGGAAGAAGAGGTCTCCGGCTGGCGTGTATGGCTACTACTCTCAGGGCGCGGCCTTACAACCGGGCGAAGGGGCAAACCAAGAAAATGATTTAAGGGCATGGGGATGAAATCCTCTGAATGGCATTCCCCTCTGTGGTGATTCCAGCCTGCCCGGTTCCTTGCCGTGACGGACACCCTGCCACAACGCCAGGGAACTGGATAAACACACGGGCCACTCAGGTAGACACCGTTCTGCTGAGTACACCTCATGATCAATATTTCTCATCCATCCCTGACATCGGTCGCCTTGAAAGTCGGTAAACCGGACAAGCCCTCAGTGTCGGCCAATCTTCACGTAGCCGATAACATTTCCATGGGCGCGAAGATGCATTTTCCCGGCCCATGGCTGGATAAGAAACGGGCATCACTCAGCCCTTTGCAGCAAAAAATGTTCGACGTGGCCTTGAAGGTATTGAGCGGCGAAGAACGCCCAAAGTCCGTCCGGGCCTCTGAAACTGGTCGCGAGATCGAGCTGGATCGGCCAGCCCATGGTGCAACCACTCTCAGTATCGGATTGGAAAAACCCATGTCCGAGGTGCTGGACTATCTGGGCATGAGTGACGGCAAAGGTAGAGCCCTGCTGACGTTGGGCACGAAGATGGCAAATGCCGTATCCCCTCCGCCTACCCCTCCACAGCCTGAAAGCCCTGCGAAGTCCACGCACAAGGACTATCTGAAGAGCGGAAACCTGAGCGCTACGATTCTGGGAAACTTGCTAAATAAAACCTCGAGTCACGGTCGGCAAAACACCGGGGTGAATAACGCCATGAACCAGCCACAACAGAGCTCTGCCACAGCGCAGCGGCTACCAACTCGTGCGCCCCTTGAAGATGCCAGTGCCAATGTCAACTCAGACGTCGATTCCCAGGGTCCGCGAGTTGAAACACCGCATCCCCCTGCGACGACGGAGACGGGCACGAGCCGCCGAAAGCCTTCGACAGAACTGTCGAAAAACAGCGCCACTCAAACAGGGCAGCCAGATCGATAGCGATATCAGTCTTTTTAACCTATCCATCCTGCCTGGATTTAAACCAGAAGCATCGCCAGGTCTCGCGTCAAAGGAACCGTATTTCGGCCTGAAACCACTCAAAGGTTCAAGAACCCACCCAGGTCCCTGTCCGTGATATTTAATACTTCTGCCATTCTCCCCCGCCCGGGCCAGACCACGGCGAGCGTGAATGCCCCGACTACTGGCAACGCTAGCCCGGACCAGTTTCTGGCAGGGAAACATCGGGATATGGTCGCGCAATTCAAAAACCCCAGCTCTTTGCGCAAAACCCATGATAACCATGCCATTGATGAGCGTGGACACCTGCCCTTGGGTCAACTGCGCGATTATCTACTCAGGCAAGGTGCACTGGAGACAAAGGGGAGATCTGCTGAACACAAAGCCGCGCTGGGAGCGCTTAACGAGACGATCACGACGGCGTACCAGAAGAGCGCGACGTTCCGCAGGCTTTTCAACCATAGCTGGGCTACACGCCTGCGTACTCCGTCGGAGCGCTGCCTGGTTGAGATCGAGGGCGATCTAACGAACACTCAAGAGTCTGCCCTGCGGTTACCCGATGTACTCACCCGCGGCCCAAGACCGAAATATCCCGCAGCGCATGGCCCGGAGAGAGCTTCCCAGGAGCGAATCCTGCTCGGTCAGGTGGTCAGCCAACTCACTCAGCTACCCGAGCAAGAGCCGGGGCACCCCCGCGGGCCCAATCCGGAATATGTGAACATCATTCTCAAAGAAATGGGCAAGCGCGACCCTGCACAGATTGCCCTGCCCAACCAACCGGCAGTCATCAAAAATTCAGCTCAGGACGTCAGCGCTAAAACCTCGCTCAACCGTTTGATGCTGAACATCGACTCAGGGCCCAGCCCCTCGACGACTGGAAAGACTTTCAAGGACAGTGTCAGAACACACTTGAATGCTTTCGCCGGCAGGCATCTGGAACTCATCGCCCAACGCCCCAATCGGCGTCAGCTCACAGCACTGGTGCGCGAGGAAACCCAGGCGAGCAAACAACTACCGGAAATATTGATGCGCCTGTTTGGCCAGGTCCGTGGGGATGAAAAACCTATGGCACTGCTGGAAAAGATCGCTGCGCAAAATCACAGACAACAGCTATTTGCCTACCGGATCGATAAGCAACGTAGCCCTTTGGAAATGATCAACAGCCGCGACGGCGACTGCACATCATTTGCCAGATTGTTTTCGCTGCTAGGCGAAGCAGCGGGAATAACAGGGCTGGAACTGTTCAGCATGGACGGCGAGATGCATGTGCAGCTTTCTTCGCAAAGTCCGGAAATAGCCGGGGCGAAGCCTGGCGCAGCGCTAATGATGGCTCGCCATACCATCCTGCAACGCGGCGAAGGCGAACAACGCGAATACTTCGACCCGGTGTTCGGGCAACAAGTGAACCCGGCCTGGTATGGCATAGACCAGAACCGCTACCTGATGCGTACCTGACCGAAAGCGCCGACACCCTGGCTACGCAGCCTGCAGCGCCTCGGTAGTCTGAATCTCATCCAGGGATTGCATCGTTGGACCGGTAAGCCGTGGGCAACGCTGCTTGAAAATCACGCTCAGTGGAACCGTTTCAACTGCTTCGCCACACAGATGTATCCATAGTTGTCACACAGAAGGCAATGAATATGAATATGCGCGTCTCCCCTGATATGCCCAGCCAGATCCCTCTCAACGGTCAGGAGGGGATGCACTCAAACGACGCTCCGGGCCAGGGAGTCAAAGGCGCGGTAGTGCCGATGAAAGCCTTCGTGGCCGGTAATGGCGGTGGCGGCATCTCCTTCGGCCAAGGCAACACCACACAAGTGCCCCGCCAGCCAAACAGCCAATTTGCAGCCGGCAAGAATCAAGACGCGCCCTCGCCCTCGGCGCTCATCTCGTTGTTCAAGGAAGTACTGGAACGCCTCAGCACACCCGGCGGTGATCAACCCGAGGAAGCAGCGTTCGGTAAGCCAGCTCAGCCGCAAGGCACAGGTGCGCAGCGCACCGGTAAACCAGACGGCGTTGACAGAACCTTCGGCGTGACAGCCCCCAAGGCCACTCATGCCCCCACAGGCGCAGCTCCCACGGCCAGAACGGGTCAGGATGCCGAGTTTCTCGATAACTCCAAATACTCCACACCAAAAGATCTGGAGAAATTCGGGCCGATGGTGGCCAACTTGCCGCCCGCGCAGCAAGAGCAGGCTGCGAAAGAACTCAACCGCCCCATCGCGGCAGCGAAGATGGCCGCTGCGGGCGGTCCGGACGCAGAAAAAGCCAAAGCATTCATCGATGCCAATCCGGTGCTCAAGACCGCAGCGGATGTCGGCAAGCGCGGCGGTCAGGCTGACGGGAAAACCACCGATGGTGATTACAAGTCGCTGGCAAAAAATCTCGAGAAAGCACGGGACGCAGGGGCGAAATCCGTCAATGAGTACGTGAAAGCCAATCCCAAGGCTGATCCGCAGTCGCTGCAGATGGTGACCAATGCGGCGCTGCTGCGGGCCAACGAACCTATTACCAAATGCGCCGATCCGAAAAAAGCTGCAGGGGGTGATGAAAAAGTTGGCAAGTACACCACGGTCGATGACCTCAAGGCGTTGTCCTCTGGCAACCCTGGCTTGTCCAGCCTGCTGACAACCTCAGCGAAAACGTTTGCTCAGCCAGGCTTCTCTGACTTGCTCGACCAGGGCGGACTGGAAGGCAAGGCACTGGCGAAGAAAAGCGCCGACGGCGATATCAGCACCCGGAACATAGAAGACTGGATCAAGAAACAGGCCCCTACAAACGGCGGCGAATTCGCGGCCATGATGAGCAGCGCCGCGACACTCAACGCCACGGCAGGCGTTGATATCAGCGCCCTGAACGAAGACGTTTTTGCCAATCCTGACAAATACAGCGGAGACCAGAAAGCAGCGGTCATGGTCAAACTGCAGAAAACCCTGGAGAGCGTGGAAGCCGGACAAAGTCTGCGCAAGACCGAGAAGACTGAAACGGCTCTGAGGGAAAAAATCGCACAGTTGCAAGGCGATAAAGACGTACAAGCCTTCCTCGACAAATCGATTCCCGAACAGCAGAGGAAGTTGATCAGCAACGACCCTGCTCTGAAACAAGCGGTCAATCAGCGTTACCAAAGCCTGACCTCGGGTAACTCACTGGAAACCGATATGCGGGGCGATTTTGATGCGGTGACCAAAGACAAAGACGGCAAGCCGATCAAGGATCCATCCTCTCCTGATTACAGTGCTTCGGTCGGCAACCTGAGCGCCGAATTGCAAATGCAAAAAGATTTGCGCGGCCCTGACGCAGGTGTTCCCACAGCCAGCGATGTAGTGGCGAACCGTCCGGATTTGAGCGCCGAACTGCAACTCTCTTACCAACAGAATTTTGCCCAGGGCGGCAAAATGAACGAGCAAATGAAGTCGAAGGACGCCAAGCCGGAAAAAGTACTGGCCGACGTCGACGGCCAGAAAGCAGCCTACGACGCTGTGTTGCCGCCAGAAATTACCGCCGCCAGCCAGGACGCCTACACCGAGGCCACGCTGGCCGCCTTGAAGACCACCAAGGCTGGCGTCGACATGATTACCGACTTCAAGGACGCCACTGCCGGGCTGGGCAATAAAGATCCACAAAGCATCACCGCAAAGGACTTGAAAGCCGAAGCTGAAAAGCGTGCCAATACTGCCCTTGACGGCAAGGGCATGGCGGGTGGCGCTCTGGGCGCGGCTGGCGGTGTGTATGCCATGACGTCCGTTTCCGGATTGCTGGCTCAGGGTAAGGATGCCGAGGCAGGTAAAGCGATCTACGACAGTATCCGTGGCGCGGGCACCGCTGCGCGGGTTGGCTATGACCTGGCAACCAAATCAAGCACTGCTGGTGGGGAGATCGCCGGTAAAATCGCGGGGCGTGCCGTTGGCGCGGTTGCCGGCCGTGTTGCAGGCATGGCGGCTGCCAGCGCCGTCGCAAGCGCCGTGCCGGTCGTTGGCTGGATCGCCGATGCGGCCATGGCGATAGGTTTCGGCATCAAAGCGATTATCGATGCGGTGCACAAAAAACAGGATCAGAAAGCCTTCGACCACAATGTCGATCCAACGCTGGACCAGTTCGGTATTCCCAAGGCGCATTGATCTTCTGAGGCGGTGACGGCGTAGGTATCTGTACATATCCATTACCGCGTTTATGGCTGATATTGGTTGCGCTTTTACAGCGCCTCACTTTCGAAAAGCGCGAAAGTAAGCAAAGCGCTCTTGCCCCACCACTCGGCACCTCGCTGTCGCTCGGTGTACCCGCCCGCAGATCCTGAACCGTGGGCCGCCGCAATGGGCCATCCATGGCCCGGTGCGGCTAAACCGGCATCCTTGCCGGTTTACCCACGCTTCAGAATCTGCGTTCGGCCAACGTGTTTAACGGGGCGCCTCAGATCAAAATCAAGAGCGCGGCGGCCTGACAGCCGACCTGTCTTCTTGGGTTTGACGACATTCTGTAGGAGCTGCCGAAGGCTGCGATGCGGTGTGTCAGACGATGTATTCGTTGGCTGTGATGACGTCTCGCTAACAAGTTCGCTCCTACCGCGCCGAGGCGATCCCCCTGTTTTCGCTTTGCTTTTGATCTGCTTTTGATGTTGATCTTAGGCGCCCCGTTAAACCACGACGGCCGGAATTCGATATTGCTGCGTGGGGTAAACCGGCAGGGATGCCGGTTTAGCCGCCTCAGGCCATGGATGGCCGGTGGCGGCGGCCCCACGCAGCAATGTCGGATTACGGGTATGCCGAGCGACAGCGAGGCACCCAGTGGTGGGGCAAGAGCGTTTTGCTTACTTTTGTCTGGGCCGGCTTCCGGATGTTCAAAAGTGAGGCGCTGTAAAAGCGCAACCAATATCCGCCATCACGCAACAACGGATATGCACAAAAACATCCCTACCCATGAAAAGTTGTGCAGATACGCCCATGCGTTGCTCAGCGATCAGCAACCATGCGCTTCAGTCGTTCCTGAATCTTGCTTTTATAAAGCCGCGCCGGTTCGCCACCCGCCGGGCGATGGTACATGCCAGCAGCGCTGACCCAGTCTCCGGTTTGCTGATAATACTGACGTAGCAACAAGGCAGCGCTTTGCAGGTTATTGATCGGGTGGAGCGCATCGCAGGGCTCGCGAAACCGGGCGCGACCGATGTAACCCCAGTTCTGCTGAGTCAGGCCGATATCCACCGCATACACACCCTGCTCGGAGATTGCCTTGAGCACCGCGCGGCAGGCCTCATCGCGAGTTTCGAAACGCAGCGGCTTGCCTTTAACGTTCAGGGTCCAGGGCCATGGGTAATACCCGATGCGCAACTGCGTGTTGCTTTCAGTCTGCGCCACCGCATAAAGCAACTGCGCCGGAACCCCGGCGGCCTCGGCCACCTGCCGGTACGCGGTTGGCGGACCTGCCCAGGCGGGATCAGCCGCTAATACGCCGAAGAACGCCAGCAGCGCACCTAACTGCCCCGTCCTCACCCGACGTTCCCGCCTCATGCCAACATCTGCCAGTTGCCCCGCGAATCGGCAGCGCCTTTGTCATCGATGGATACTGACCAGAGGCGTCGAATACTGATGCTGATATTCATAAAGCTTCCTTGACGGTAGAAAGACAAACATCGGCCATCAGTAACGGATGTCCGGCATGTTGCGCTGGTTGAGATGCTGTTGTTGAATTCGCTGGCGCAAGCGCTGCTGCTCGACAATGCGACGTTGGGCATTGCGCTGCTGATTGATCTGGTCTTGCTGTCGGCGCTCCTGGAGGTAGCGCTGCTGAGTCCGGCGGTTATCCTGCGCTTGCTGCGCAGCCCGGCATTGCGCAACGATGGTTGCCAGCTGTCCGCGCCATTTAGCTGCACCGACGTTGTCCTGATCTGCAATTGCCTGAGCCAGACGCTGGCTTGCAGCCCTGTGAGCCTGGTAGCAGGCGCTGGGGGTCGGCCATGCCGCTTGTGCCAGACAAGGCATCAACACCATGACCAGGCACAGCATGATTTTCATGATCACATCTCCACTTGCGTCACCACCTATCAGTCTGTGTGGTCACAGCATGCGAAAACGTTGCATGTAATCGATCAGTCGATCAGGTCACGCCAGCCAGGGTCGATGTCGAGCGCCAGGCCAGCATTGTGAAGGGTGTCCAGCAATCGATAGAGCGCGCTGCGATCAGCGATAGGGCACTGGGCGGGATAGTCGCCAACTGGATGGGGCAGGAAAAGCATGGCAGGGAAGTCATCTGCCGCCAGGCCGCCCGGGCGAGGCCTGATGTCTTGCTCAAGCGGGGCTATTCCGGCGGCGTCGTCATCCAGCGCGGCGAGGATCATTTCGATGCGTCCGGCCAGTTCGGCGCACGCTGGATCAACAGGCTCAGGGTTGTCGCCCAGGCTACGCCGATAGGCAGCGTTCCAGACCTGGGTTTCTTCATAGCTGGGGCCACCGCAATCGAGCAGCGGTGCCAGCAATAAAAGCTCGTAATCCCCCGCCTTACCGACCGGCTCAGCCCGAGTGGTGGCAAGCGTCAAGGGCATGCTGCCTTGCCAGAGGCTCCACTGGTCCGGACTTTCGCGCCGCGCCAGGAGCGAAAGAATCTGATTGCCGATACCCAGAGTTTGCAAACTCTGTATCCCGTTGCGTTCTCCGCCCATCGCCAACAACTCACCCTCGTTAAGCATCTGGCGCAAGCGGCTGTCGCTGAGCAAGGCGGGATTTACTGCAAGGCTTGTGCTCTGAGGCAAGGCATCGGGCGATGGCAACAGGTCTGGCTGGCTGAAACCCGTCAGGCTGTCGAGCTCCCACAACGGCCGCCCATCGACCCACAATTGGGTCAACCCCGAGGCTCTGGCCCGCACACCGAACACAATGCGCCTGCGCTCGGAAAACCGCTGGAATGCATAGGCATGGGCGCCCGGCATACCGGGCCACGCAGCATTGCCGGCTTTCTGCAAGCATTGGTCAAGGGGATCTTGAGCGGCCCGTAACGGCACGGGCGCCAAGCCGGGCTGTATTTGCCGCGGACCGCCAATCTTGAAGTTCGACATGCTTACCTCTCACGCGCGAAAACCTTCTGGCAGATTATCACGCAACTGCGTGCGGGCCCTGGACAGGCGTGAGCGAATTGTACCGATCGGCACACCCAACACATCGGCAGCATCCTGGTAACTGCCTTCGGTTTCGACAGTGACTTCCAGCGTATGACGCATGACGGCTGGCAGTACGGCGATAGCTTGAACAGTGCGCTCCAGGTCTCGATAACTTTCTATGTGACCGCAAATATCCAGACTTGGCTCGGCATGCGCAAGCTGCTCCTCGAACTCGACGTGCATGGGCCGACGATAGAGTTTGCGAAAATGATTACGGATCAGATTCAGGGCGATACCGCATAACCAGGTCTCGGGTTTGCACTGTTGCAAAAAGCGGCTTTCGGCATTCAGGGCTTCGACAAAAGTTTGCTGAAGAATGTCTTCGGCATCCTCCTGATTAATGACGCGCTTATGTATGAAATTCTGCAGTTTCTGAAGTTGTTGTTGGGTCAACTGGGCGAAGCAGGAGGTGCCGGTCCGCGTGGGCAGTAAGCTCTGGTTCATCGCGTTCATACTGAATTATTCCCTTAGATCCTCGTCGTGAGCGCTTCACGGCGATACTAAGACTCCTATAGCGAAACCTGTGCCAGGCTTTAAAAACCATATAACTTATTGTTTTTAATAATATTTTTAATCTAACAGTAATGTTTTGTGCGCAAGCTTTTGCAAGCACCCTCGAAAAGCTTCGCAACATCTTGCAAATCTTCCTGATCAGACGCTGGCCTGTTTTTCGCGTGGAACCGGATAGCGCCTGCGACCACACAGAGAGGTGTACTCCAGACGCGTAGACGGCTCATGTCCCTCAACCACATCACCCCCATGCCGCACACCACTGTGCATACAGCGACGCCGCAGCCCGCTGCTTCTCCTGTCGCAAAGGCAG
This sequence comes from Pseudomonas syringae group sp. J309-1, assembly GCF_032582135.1. Taxonomy (NCBI): domain Bacteria; kingdom Pseudomonadati; phylum Pseudomonadota; class Gammaproteobacteria; order Pseudomonadales; family Pseudomonadaceae; genus Pseudomonas; species Pseudomonas syringae group sp. J309-1. The sequence continues at coordinate 19,683 of NZ_JAWHNU010000062.1, forward strand.
GGGCGACCAGCGTGCATCAGCAAGGCGAGTCCGCGCACATGATGCAGCAGATGAGCGCTGCACTCGCCTCTATGAGCAAGCCTCTGAGCCAGCGCGAAGTGGTGTGTGGACAGCACGCCAGCAGTCAGCCGATGAGCCTGCAACAGTTGTTGCAGGGAATAGGCAACCATGCGCCGACGCAACTGAACGCCCGGTTGAACAAAATGCGCCAGCAGCTACGGCAGCAGAAATCAGTCAAGGAGATGGTCAAGGACCAAGGCGACAATCCGCTTCGGACGCACCTGCTGCTCAGCGAAATCGCTCACCAGGCCGAGGAACAGGGCAATGATGCAGAGGCCGAACAGGCCCAGGCGCAACTTGACGCACTGGATGCCGAGCACGGCGAGGAAATAAAGACCGGTCTGAGCATCACTCCAGCGCTGACCCACGCAGTGAAAGACCCGGATCTGCGCGACAACTTGCGCACCATCTACTACCAACACCTGATCAAGAACCCGTCACTGGGCAACTTCATGGAAGCGGTGCTGCATCTGTGCGGTGAGAAAAATTTCATCAAAGGCCTGCGGGCCCTGCAACAAGCCCTTGCCGACGACATCGCCAATCTTGCGCAACTGCCCCAGGAGGGCAAATTGCGCTCGTTGATGGAAAGCCTTGGGCGCACCACTCAGCTCAACAATCTGGTGCATGGTTGCTCGGACCTGGCCAGCCGCATGGCGGCTAAAAATCCGGCCATGACCTTGAGCGGCCTGCTGTTGATGCGTCAATTGATGCAACTGGCCAACCAGTCGATGAACGTACGCGACACCCAGCAACTCTCGGAAAAAGTTGGCGGCCCATCGCCGACGCTGCAACTGACCTTCCTCAACGGCCTGCGTCATCTGCTTGCCGACCTGCCCAACGGTCTGTGGCGCGACGACAAGACGCGCCAGACCTCATTGCGCAACGTCTTGCTGATCATGGACGAGCTCGGGCAAAGCGAACGCAAGGCCCTGCCAGACCGGAGTAGCCGTTTATGAATGCCGTGCTCAATGGCTTGACCCGGGTGGCGATAGCCGCCTCCAAGCGCTCAGAAGTCGCAGGCGCAATCATCGTCATCGGCATCGTCTTCATGTTCATCACGCCCTTGCCTACCGGGCTGGTGGATGTCCTGATTGCGGTGAACATCTGCGTGTCCTGTCTGCTCATCATGCTGGCGATGCAACTGCCCAAGCCCTTGGCGTTTTCGACGTTCCCGGCAGTGCTGTTGCTGACAACCATGTTCCGCCTGGCCTTGTCGATCGCGACTACGCGGCTGATTCTGCTCGAACAGGATGCGGGGCACATCGTCGAAGCCTTCGGCAACTTCGTCGTCGGCGGCAACCTGGCGGTGGGCATGGTCATCTTCCTGATCCTGACCGTGGTCAACTTTCTGGTCATCACCAAGGGCTCCGAGCGGGTTGCGGAAGTGGGCGCGCGCTTCACGCTGGACGCCATGCCTGGCAAGCAAATGTCCATAGACAGCGATTTGCGCGCCGGGCTAATCAGCGTCGATCAGGCCCGCCAGCGTCGAGCGGATCTGGGCAAGGAAAGCCAACTGTTCGGCGCCATGGATGGCGCGATGAAGTTCGTCAACGGCGACGCCATCGCAGGCCTGATCATCGTCGCGATCAACCTGATTGGCGGCATCTCCATTGGTGTGATGCAGCACGATATGAGCGCTGGCGACGCCATGCAACTGTATTCAGTGTTGACCATCGGTGACGGCCTGATCGCGCAAATTCCGGCGCTGCTGATCTCGGTCACCGCGGGCATGATCATCACGCGTGTACCCAATGAGGAAAGCGACGAAAACTCCAACATCGGCGGCGATATTGCCAAGCAGTTGGGCGCGCAACCGAAATCACTGGTCATTGCAGCAGTGGCGATGCTCGGTTTCGCGGCACTGCCGGGCATGCCGACCATGGTGTTCGTCATCATTTCAATCCTCGTTGGCACGCTGGGCGTATTCCTGATGCGCAGCCGGGCCCCCAAGGCCCAGGCCGTCGCCGCCTACGTCCCCCCGGAACAGAATGGTGACCGGGACATTCGTGAGTTCTTCCCCTGCCGCACGTTCCTGCTGCAGTTCAACCCAGGCCAGGACCAGACGGAAATCATGGCCTTGATCAGCCAGGTACGGCAGCGCCGCAACCAGCTCGTGGCACAGTTCGGCATTACCCTGCCCTCTTTCGACATCGAGTATGCGAGTCATTTGCCTGAAGATGAATTCCGCTTTCTGGTTTACGAAGTGCCTGCGATCAAAGCCACCTTCACCCAGGATTTTCTGGCCGTGGAACGACAACTGCTGGCTGCGGAACCGATCAATGCTCATCCCGGCCATACTGCTCGCGAAGAGGCCGACCTGCTCTGGATACCGGCCGACGATCCCACACTGCAAGAGCCCGAGTTGCACCCCAGCACCTCTATCCAACTGATCGTCGAACGCATGTTCCGCGCCATGCAAGCCTGCGGCCCACAATTCATCGGGCTGCAGGAAAGTAAAGCGATCCTCAGTTGGCTGGAGCGCGATCAGCCGGAACTTGCTCAAGAGATGCAGCGGGTCCTGCCTCTCGCTCGCTTTTCGGCAGTTCTACAACGTCTAGCCAGCGAATGCGTGCCGCTGCGCGCTATCCGCCTGATTGCCGAAGCACTGATTGAGCACGGCCAGCACGAGCGCGAAATCGGCGCCCTGACCGATTACGTACGCATCGCGCTGAAGTCGTTGATCTTCCATCAATACTGCGGCCCTGAAGGCTTGCAGGTCTGGCTGCTTTCACCGGAAAGCGAGCACCTGATGCGTGACAGCCAGCGCCAGACCCAGAACGAAACTTTTTTCGCCCTGCCCGCCGAAGCCAGCCAGCAGTTGGTTGATCAATTGCGCCAGGCCTTCCCGCGTCGATCCAGGGCGATGGCCGTGTTGCTGGTCGCCCAGGATTTGCGCAGCCCGTTGCGCACATTGTTGCAGGACGAATTCCATGAGATTCCCGTGCTGTCTTTTGCCGAGCTCAACAGCACTGCGCAGGTCAAGGTGCTAGGCCGCCTGGATCTGGACGACCAACTGCAAACCATCGCCGACGAAAATGCGGCATGAGTCTGCCTACCCGTTCAAGGAGTGAGTGATGTACGAACTACGCGTATTGAACGGCTTGCACCGCGGTGCGGCCTTACCGCTGATTGGCGACCACTGGCTGGTCGGGAGCGACGAACAACACGATCTCCTGCTGCAGGATCCCGGCATTGCCCGACGCCACTGCAGATTAACGTGCGACGGCGAAACCTGGCGCCTGGAAGCAGAAGACGGCTCGCTGTTCGACGAGCAGGGCCAGCCCTGTGACAGCCTGAATGCGCTAACCGCTGAACAGACGTTCCGGCTGGGCACTGTGCAGTTGAGCATCATGGCAAGTACAGCGCAGTGGCCAGCGGTGGTCGAACCGAAACCCTCCAGCGAATCCGCCCCGTCAGGCTTCGGCGAATCCCGCGCCGAATCCCAGGCTCCCCCCTCGCCGTCACAACCCGCCAAACGCCCGGCGCTGCATAAGCGCCTGGCCATTGCAGGGATTGTGGTCACGCTGGCGGGCAGTGCCTGGGCATTGACCACACCAGGGCCCGTGAGCCCCTCGCCTACGACCACTCAGCCCCGCGAACCTTCAGCCCTGAGCGCTACGGACACCGCGGAAAAACTGCAAGTCATGCTCCGCGAACGTGAATTGCGCGATACGGTCAGCGTGAGCACCAGCGCCGAAGGCATCGTACTCAAAGGCTCGTTAACACCTGAACAGATGGCGCTGTACAAACGCATGCTGGAACGCTTCGGCCAGCAGCAGAAAAGCGCGGTGGCGGTGCTCGATCAGGTCAAGCCATTCGGTCGAAAACTGCCTTTCGAGATCGTGCAGATCGCCAGCGGCAAGCGTGCCCACGTGGTGTTGGCTGACAACCGCCGGTTATTTCTCGGCGACGAAGTGGATGGGCTGCGCCTGACCAAGATCGACAAGAACCACGTCGAGTTCGACGGCGACGAGCACTACGAGGTGAAATGGTGAGCGCAGCGCTGGCCGAAACTGTCCCGTTGGCAGAGTGGGCCGATGCCTATAGAGCACGCCTGAACAAGCTCTCGCCGGTGGTGGTCAGCGGCCGGGTCAGCGCAGTCAACGGCATCTTGCTCGAATGCCAGGTTCCGGCAGTACGAATAGGCGACCTGTGCCGCGTTTACAAAACCGGTGGCGAAGCGATGCTGGCGGAGATCGTCGGTTTTACCGAAAACTGCACGCTGCTTAGCGCTCTGGGTACGCCAGAAGGCATCGAGCAAGGCGCGCGGATCGAGCCACTGGGCGTTGTCCACTCGGTGAGTGTCGATGACAGCCTGCTCGGCAGCGTGCTGGATGGTTTTGGCCGACGTCTGGACGGTCAGGGCGACGGTGCGTTCGCCTTGCCCGGCGATCATCGTCCGACCCAACCAGTGATTTGCGACGCCATTCCACCCACCCAGCGGCCCCGTATCGTCGACGCCATGCCCACCGGGCTGCGGGCCATCGACGCGGCTATTACGCTGGGTGAAGGTCAGCGCGTCGGGCTGTTCGCCGGTGCAGGCTGTGGCAAGACCACGCTCCTCGCAGAGCTGGCGCGCAATATGCCGTGCGACGTGATCGTATTTGGCCTGATCGGCGAGCGCGGTCGTGAACTGCGCGAGTTTCTCGATCACGAACTGGACGAAGAGCTGCGCGCGCGTTCGGTGCTGGTCTGCGCCACTTCGGACCGTTCGAGCATGGAGCGCGCCCGCGCAGCCTTTACAACCACCGCCATTGCCGAAGCCTACCGACAGCAGGGCAAACGCGTACTGCTGCTAGTCGACTCGCTGACCCGCTTCGCCCGGGCCCAACGCGAGATCGGCATTGCAGCATGCGAACCCCTGGGACGCGGTGGCCTGCCGCCCTCGGTCTATACCCTGCTGCCGCGTCTGGTGGAGCGCGCCGGACGTAGCGAGCAAGGCTCAATCACCGCGATTTACACCGTCCTGATCGAACAGGACTCGATGAATGACCCGGTCGCTGACGAAGTCCGCTCGCTGATCGACGGCCACATCGTGATGTCGCGCAAGCTCGCCGAGCGTGGCCATTATCCGGCCATTGACGTGCAGGCCAGCCTCAGCCGTATCACCAGCAGCGTGACCGACAAGCAACATCAGCGCGGCAATATCACCCTGCGCCGTTTACTGGCGGCCTATCAGCAAGTGGAAATGCTCCTGCGTCTGGGCGAGTACACCCCCGGCAACGATGCAATGACTGACTGCGCCGTGCAGTTGCACGACCAGATCAACGAGTTTTTGCAGCAGGACCTGCGCGAACCGCTGGACCTGCAAGACACCCTTGAACAACTTTATGCGTTGACAGCCCATGCGCCGTAGACCGTCGGTTGAAGAAGCCGCACCGGATGCCGATCCGCAGCGCGACGCGCTGGTCGAGGTGGTGACCTTGCTCTCGCCGCTGCGCGAGTTGCGCAAGCACAGCCTGGAACGACGTTGCCGCGAAGCCCGGCAGGAAGCCGAGCAGATGCAGGCGGCGATAGAACAGGCTGATAAAGACTGCGCCGAAGACCTGCGCCAGCAAAAGCAGGCACGCAAGGCCTTGGCATTGCAGTGTGAGGGTCAAGTCATGAGCCTCAACGCTATCCAGCATTGGCACCAGCAAGAGCAACAACTCATGGACCGGCAAACCGAGCTGCGCGTCCACGTCCAACGCCTGAATCTTGAACTTGACGCCCAGCATGTTCGTGTCAGCGAAGCCGAGGCTCAATTGCGCGCCAGCCAGCGTGCCCTGGAAAAACTGGCCTGCCTGCGCGAAACCCTGGCTCTGACAAAGGAGACGACATGAATCTCAGCAGCCCTGCACACGCAATTCTCGAGCATCGCGCGCCTGCCAAGCCTGAACGGCAAGAGCCACAGCACGATACGTCTCGGGACAGACCGCAACCGCAAGGTGCTCGCCCGCAAAGCCGTGGCCCCAACGAAATTGATAGACCTCGAGAGACTTCGGCGCGAGACAGCGGCAAAGCCCGACATGGCGATTCCGAACGCATGGCCGACGGGCTTTTTTTCCAGCAACTCCTGGCGCCATTGGGCGGCATGGGTGGCCAGGGGCAAGGTGGTTCACGCGGCCAGTCGTTCGCAGGCCAGGCTGACGGGATGGGTAGCGCAGGTTTCGCTGCCTGGAACCAACTGGTCGATGACCTGGCCGGGCGCCTGCCCGCTGGCACCGGCCAGTCACTGCAAGCCACGCTGTTCATGCCGAACCTGGGCCGCATCGGCCTGAATGCGCGTAATCGCTCACCACGCGGTTGGGACATTGATCTGGATTGCGCAGAAGCGCATGCCGCCGAACATCTGCGTCAGAACCACCCGCGCTGCCAGGACGATCTGAGCCGCGCACTGTGTCAGCCCGTCAACCTCAGCGTGCGTCACCGGGGGTGCGCATGAATGCCCGGGCGCTGCCGCTGCGGCAAGTCAGCCATGTCCAGGCTCGCCTATCCCGCAAACTGGCCGGCGAGCCGTGGATGGCATTCAACGTGGAGGGCCAGACAGGCCATCTGACGCTCAAAGCCAGCCGCCGCGCGCCTATCGCCGCTGAGCTGCAATGCTTCGACAGCGCATTAGGGACTTTTGGGCTCAGCGATGCTCAACCGGTGCTTAACGCATGGTCGAGCTGCCCGGGTTTTGCCGGGGCTGTCGGGTCTGTAAAAGCAGACGCCGACGAAGACTGGCTATGGCCGCTATACAACGCAGGCCTGTCGGCAGAACTGGCCGCTGTCATGGGCACACTGAAACCGCTTCCAGTCTCTGAAACAGCGCAGGCCGATTGGGTGTACTGCGAGATGAGCCTGCAATTGAGTCAGGGTCGCGTCGACAGTGTGCTCGCAGTCTCTGCCCCTGCGCTCGCCGATTGGCTCGACCAGCCCGCATGGAACGTAAATCCACCACGCGACCACTCAGGGTTAACGCTGGCTTTCGCGCTGCGTCTGGGCAGTCTGAATCTCCCCCGACAAACGCTCGAAACCTTGCGACCTGGTGACGTGCTATGCCCCGCCGAGGCTGACTTCGACACCGCAGGTTTTGGTGTGTTGACCCTGGGGCAGCGGCGTCTTCAGGTCCGTGTTTGCGAACAGCCCGAACGGTTGCAACTGGAAGTTCTGGAAATCGAGGAGACGACGGTGGCAGACCGTAATGAGCTTGACGAACCGATTGCCGAGTACACCGACCCTTGGGCGGATGAAGACGGTTATTCCGATGAGGTCGATACCGAAAACGCTTTCGCTGAAGAGGCTGATCCCGACTCCGATGCAGATCAGTACTACACCGAGCCTGCCGGGCATGTTGACGGTGAGGACGGCTATGCAGATCAGGCCGATCAGTCACCTCAGTCGCCAGCAAGCCCTACCGAAGCTTTCGCCGACCTGGCGATGCCGCTGACTCTGCGGTGCGGCCAGATCCGCCTGACCCTGGGCGAACTCGCGACCCTGGCACCCGGCGCGATCCTTGAAGTCCCCGGCGTGACGCCAGGGCTGGCCGGTCTTTACTACGGTGAGCGAAGGCTGGCCCAGGGTGAACTGGTGGATGTAGAAGGCCGTCTCGGTTTGCAGATTACCCAACTGGATGAGCGCGGATGACGCTCAATGACACGAATCCAATCATGCTGGCGCTGTTTCTCGGCGCATTGTCGCTGCTGCCATTCCTCTTGGTGGTGTGCACGTCCTTCCTGAAAATCGCTTCCGTACTGCTCATCACCCGTAACGCCATCGGCGTGCAGCAAGTGCCGCCGAACATGGCGCTGTATGGCATTGCCCTCGCCGCCACGCTGTTTGTCATGGCACCGGTGTTTTCCGAAATTGCCACCATCGCTCAAGAGCACCCGCTGCAACTCAATGACACAAAAGGCCTGGGCAAAAGCGCGCAGGCCCTGCTCGCCCCTCTTCAAGCATTCATGACCCACAATGTTGAGCCCGACGTGCTGACTCACCTGCACGAAAACGCCCTGCGCATGTGGCCCAAGGCAATGGCCGACGCCGCCAGCCGCGAAGACTTGCTGCTGCTGATCCCGGCCTTCGTGCTGTCGGAGCTGCAAGCGGCGTTTGAAATCGGCTTTCTGATATATATCCCTTTCATCGTCATTGACCTGATCGTCTCCAACCTGCTGCTCGCGTTGGGTATGCAAATGGTTTCGCCGATGACCATTTCCCTGCCCTTGAAAATCCTGCTCTTCGTGCTGGTCAGCGGTTGGACGCGCTTGCTCGACAGCCTCTTCTACTCCTATATGTGAGGTCGCGATGGAAGCCTTGAACCTGTTCAAACAGGGCATGATCCTGGTGGTGCTGTTGACCGCACCGCCGCTGATCGTGGCGGTCGCGGTGGGTGTGCTGACGTCACTGGTCCAGGCATTGATGCAAGTCCAGGATCAGACTCTGCCGTTTGGTCTCAAGTTGCTCGCAGTGGGAGTGACCCTGGCAATGACCGGTCGCTGGATCGGCGTCGAGCTGATTCAATTGACCAACCTGGCGTTCAACATGATTGCCCAGACCGGTAAGGGCTGAGCATGTTCGACGCTCAGTTCGCTTACGAGCTGCTCAATGGCATCGCCTTGTCCATGGCCCGCCTCTACCCTTGCATGTTTCTCGTCCCTGCGTTTCTGTTCAAGCACCTCAAAGGCCTGCCGCGCTATGCCGTACTGACGGCGCTGGCGCTGATCCCCGCCCCGGGCATCGGTCAGGAGTTGAGTCGGCTGGGCAAATCGTGGTCGGACATCTTCTTTCTGATTTTCAAGGAAATGATACTGGGCACCCTGATGGGCCTGGTGCTGTACCTGCCATTCTTTTTATTCAGCGCGGTGGGCGTGTTGCTCGACAACCAGCGTGGGGCGCTGACAGGCGGCCAGCTCAACCCGGCACTGGGCGCCGATGTGACGCCGTTATCTCATCTGTTCGAAGAAACCATGATCATGCTGTTGATGATCATTGGCGGGTTGCCGCTGCTGATGCAGGTGATCTGGGACAGCTATCAGATCTGGCCCGCAACGAGCTGGTGGCCAGCGCTGCAAGGACAAGGCTTCGATGTCTATCTAGGCATACTGCAGGACACTTTCACCCACTTGTTGCTGTATTCGGCACCGTTCATTGCCTTGTTGTTGCTGGTCGAAGCGGCGATGGCGTTGATCGGTATCTACAGCCCTCAACTGAACGTGTTTATCCTCGCGATGCCGGCCAAGTGCGTGATCGGGCTCGCGTTTCTGGTGATCTACTTGCCGACCCTGATGGACCTGGGCACCGAGCGCCTTGAGCTGCTCAAGGACGTGCGGCATACCCTGCTGCTGATGGTCCCCGGTCCTCGCGAACCCACGCCATGAGCGAGAAGAATCAGGACGCAACGCCCAAGCAGATTCGCGATGCACGCAAGCGCGGGCAAGTTGCGCAGAGCCAGGATCTGCCCAAGTTGCTGATCCTGGTCGTGGTCAGTGAAATCACTCTGGGCATGGCCGACGTCAGCATGGAAAAGCTGCAGGCGCTGATCAACTTGTCCATGACGCGCATGGACCAACCCTTCCTGCGCACCGTGGGTGAACTGGTCACTCAGGGCGTCTGGCTGGTGGCCGCTTTTGCTGCGCTGAGCGTGGGCGTCGCCATGCTTATGCGCCTGGTCGGGAGCTGGATGCAATTCGGCTTCCTGTTCGCCCCCGAGGCGCTCAAGCCGACCATGGAAAAGCTCAACCCGTTCAGCCATCTCAAACAGATGTTCACCATGCGCAGCCTGGTCACATCCCTGTCCGGTGTGGTCAAGGCTGCGATCATCGCAACCGTCATGTGGTTCATCGTCGAGCCCGCGCTCGGCACGCTGGTCAGCCTGGTGCACACCGATCTGGTGACGTTCTGGCACGCCCTGTCGACGCTGTTCCACCGGATTCTGCGGGTGACTTGCGGGATATTGCTGGTACTCGCAGTGGCGGACTTTGCTATTCAGAAGTATTTCCACGCCAAGCAACTGCGCATGAGCATGGAAGACATCAAGCAGGAATACAAAAACTCCGAGGGCAACCCGGAGGTCAAGGGCCACCGCCGCCAACTCGCCCACGAATTGCTCAACCAGGCACCCAAGGCGCCGCCAAAACCGGTCAAGGATGCCGACGTGTTAATCGTCAATCCGACTCACTACGCAGTCGCCCTCTATTACAAACCTGGCAAAACAGCCCTGCCGCGCATCCATTGCAAACATCTAGATGCCGGCGCCCTGGCGCTGATCGAGGAAGCAAAGCGCGAACGCATCCCGGTGGTCCAGTGCGTGTGGCTCGCCCGTGTTCTGTACCGCGTGCCCGAAGGTCGCTTCATCCCGCGCGACACGCTGCAGGCGGTGGCGCAGATCTATGGCGTGATCAAGCAACTGGACGATGAAGCCAAACGGGAAGTCATCCTGGCGAACGATATCGACATGCTCTGACCACAAATATCGTAAGCCCTGAAAAGCCTTTCCAGCGTCTTGCAGACTGTGTGGGAACCGTTTCAGAGCTATGAACCACACACAGGTATCAGCCCTGAGCGAGCATTCACGGAATGATTAATTCACTACTATCGCGCTTGCATGGCCAGTCCCAGACGGTCCAGCAGCCACCTGCGGCGCCCCCCCTGCACAGTCAGGCCAAGGCCCCGAAACTCAATCAGCTTCGCGATCGCCCATCACATGTTGGTGTGGCGAACTCGCTGATGAAGGCGGGCAGCAAATTCACCGGCATGTTTCGCGCCCGTCAGCGTGACGTCGGCAAGCACGAACAACGCGAGTGGCACGACGACCTGATGCGCGTGCCACGGGACGGTAAAACCACCGACCTGCAAATGGTCAACTCCAGTTCCGCCCACGCGATCACCCAGAAACTCAACGCCGAAGGCCGCTACAAGGATATTCGCGCGATCAATCAGCATCACCTGGGCCCCGGGGTGAAGGGCTACCAGATGCAGGACCAGGACGGCCACTGTCACCAGGTGCAGCAAAGCGATGCGGTGATCAGCACATTGAAGTCGTCGATGCCCCAGGGCGTCAGCACGCTGATCGCGGCAGGCAAAGGCCATCAGGCAGAAAGCAGCGGTATTTTTACCGACAAGCACAACGTCCAGCACACGTTGCACAATCGCACCCTTTATAGCTTCGACCGGGCGACGCAACGCTGGGCCCAGGCACAGCCTCTGCAGAACAACATCTCACGGCTGTCGCTGGATCAGCGCGGCGAGATGATTCTGTATAAACACAAGGACGACATACGCGACCACAGCGCGATTGATAGCCATGAGGTCCAGTTAAAGCGTGACGGCAAGATTCGCCTCACCGAAGGCTCTGATTCTAATCAAGGCGTCGAACTCAGCCTGCTCAAGCACGATGGCACCCCTATTGATGTCCAGCGCGTCGGGTTGCTCAAGCCCAGTCACACCCACGGCAGCCCGACGCTGTTTGTACTGGACAAGGAAGGTGGGCTCCATCACAAGCTGCTCAACGATGACTGGCAGTCAAAAGCCACCATGACGCTCCAGGCTGTGAAACCAAGCCTGAATCAGGCGATAGGCATCGAGGCCGCCGACAAAGCGGCAATCGAGGGCTTCATCGCAGACGCCGGTACGCTCAAGGCAGTGATACGTGACGGCGTAGGCTTGCGCCACAGTGCGCCGCTCATTCAGCCGATGACTACCTCGAATAAAGATGAGCCCACCCAATGCAGAATGGGTCCCGGCTGGCGGCTGAGCGAGCAGATGCATCTGGTCAACCAGAACGGCCTGCCGGAAAGGATCGGCGTCGATGACACGCAAGTCCGCCTCCACGGCGGCGCTGCGCTGGGTCTGAATAAAAACCGAGACCTGTGCGGCTGGAACGAGACCACCCAGAGCTGGGACAAGCTCCACGTCAAGGGCGTCACTCAACTGGTGCGCGGTCTCGACGACAAGCCGTATGTGATTCAAGACGGCAAACCCAAGGTAGTGGAAGCCAGCTTCGCGCAGCCCAAACTGAAGCTGGGCAACGGTGAACCTGTGGCATTGGGTCGCTCGACCGCTGCGGAGGTGGGCCGAACGTTGAGCGAAGAGAAGGTCAGCCATTGTGCGGTGCTCGACGACAAGAATTTTGCCCTGCTCACCGAAGCGGCCCCACGGGTCCCAGCGAAGCTCAAAGCCAGCATCGAAGGGCTGAATGTCGATATCCCGCTCCCGCGTGATGCGCAAGGCAAAGAACTGGCTGTCACCAGCGTGGCGCTTGATCAGTCTCGTCAACTGTACGTGACGGCGGGCGGCAATCTGTACCGGCTGCCCCACGATCAGTGGACCCAGAGCCATCACGGCCAGACCGCAGCGTGGAAGCCGGCCGGGCTGCAAACCAAGGCACCTTCTGCGCCTGCGGCGGCGGCTGCGGTTGCTGCTCCTGCACAGGCTCCTGTTTCGGCGACGGCGACGGCCATTGCCATGGCGACTACCGCGGCGACAGCTTCAGCTACGCCGGGTGCTCCTGGTACGCCGCCGACGTCAAGGATCGGAAATCCAATTTCGCCAGGCATCACCGACCCGTCCAGAAAAGACGGCACAGACGTGCTTTTGGACCAGGTCAAAAAGACGCTCGCACCCGGTATTTCCCTGAGCGCTGCAGACTTGTCCAGCGCGACTGTAAGTATCGGCAAAGTCGAAATGGGGCCAAACAAACGCCCGGTGATCGAAGCCACGCTGTTGCCTCCAAGTACGACTGATGCCAACGGTCAGATGGTTCAGCCCGGACCGTCCACCCATTCGCTGGAATTATCCTACGGTCGTCTCGGCGAAATAGTGCTGCGCCCGGCCAAGGCACAGGCCAATCCAACGGCCAACAGCCAGATGGAAAGCATGCAGGCGCGCAATCACAAAACCGCCAAAATCGGCAATGCCAACGGCTCGGCGACCACCACCATGTTTGGTTCCACCACCGACAATGTGCGTACTGGTGGCGCGAAGAACATCTTCAAGACCGCTGCCGAAGGGTTTCGCAAGATGGGCGAGTCCTATCAACACCACTTCCACCCTTTGGAAACCCCCAAGGCAAACGCCAAGGAACTCAAGCAAGCATTCAATTCAGGCGAGAACATCAAGCAGAAGCTGCAGGCTGCGGGCCACCATGCCTTGACCCCTGGCCCGCGCAGCCGCTCGGGCATGAGCCCGATCTACCAAGAGTCGCTGCGACTGTATAAGCGTTTTGATAGCGCTAATACCAAGGCCAAGGCCAATACCACCACCAACACAAACACCAACACCAACACCAATAGAACCGCCAGGCCGATGCTGGAGGCAGGGATAGCGCTGCTGGACAGCAAGGTTGTGCCAAAAACCCGCGCCGACCTGGAAAAAGCGCAACTGCATACCGGCCTCGAAACACTGCACAAAGACATCGAGAACAGCAGCTACCAGGCAATCGTCCGACTGGGCCAGATTCACAAACTGCTCGATGAGCGCGGTAAAGCCCTGGAACCCGCGGCAGCCAACGTCCCGGTCGCGGCCCCGGGCGCAGGCACAGTCAAGGCCACCGGCGCAGTCAAAGTCATGCAGGATGCCTTGCTCGACAGCGGACTCAGCCCCACCAGCAAGGCGCAGACCAAGCTCGAAGAATTGGTCCAGCTAGGCCTGACGCTGCCAGTCCGCCAACTGGAACCGGGCTACGACAACACAGGCCGTAACGAAAGCAAGAGCAGCCTGCTGGAGGATCGTGTGCTGCTCGATGCCCAGACGCTTCTTCAGGTGCGCGATCTTCTGGGGCGAGTGCACAGTCAACAAGGACAGACCCAGATCGTAAACAGCGAAAATGTCGGGCCTGGCAAGAGCACTACGCTGGATCAGTTACAAGGCCTGCGCATGGCCTATGAAAACAGCGACATCAAACTGTTCAGCGACAACGGCATCGTCAGCCACCGCCAACTTGAGAAGCTGCACCAGGCTCGCGACACTGTAGCCCGGGAGCTTACCGGTCGGCATGGCCTGAATTACAACACCACGCGCTCGTTCTCTGAAGATCTGCGCGCCATCGGCGACCATTTCGGCAACCTGCAGGTGGGCGACGCCACCTCACTGCTGCGCAGCAAGGGTGCGACCTTTACATCACCTGCGGTGTTCGTCCCGCTAACCCCGGATGGCGGCGGAATTTACTTCAACTTCGGCATTGGGCGCGAACATGGGATTAGCCTGGAAACCGAAGGCGGTGAAGATGCGACGACACTGGGCCTGAAAAACAGCCGTAACAGAAACGAGTTTCTGAACGTCGGCTACTACCACGCACCCTCGGCGGTTTTCTCACGCTTGTTCAGCTCCGAGCCGAAGGGCAATCCGAGCAGTGCCGGCGAATTGTACAGTGCCGACGCCAGTTTCAAACTGACTCAGAGCCGCGCAATAGCAGGCTGGTTGACTGCCAGCAACGCCAGCATGGCTAACGTCATGGAGAACCTGCTGGATCCCAGTGCTTCATTGGCCGACCTGTATCGCCTGGACAAGGACAAAGGCGGCTCGGTGGAAAAAAGCAAAGTTAACCAAGGGTCAATAGGCGTCGGTAGCGGCGTCGACCTGGGACGCCTGAACCTGGGCGGGACGATGCTGCGCAACGAAAGCGGTGGAGTATGGAACGCCTTCCTGCGCGCTACTGCCGGGATCAACGCCGAAGCTACGCTGGTGAACTATTCCAACACCAAGGTCACCACCCACAAAGGCGAAGGGCAAGATGCTAAAGCGGTAAAACGCGCCTTCGAGGCACTGCCCTCCGCCAGCGCAGGGGCGTATGCCCGGGTCGGTTTTGCTACCAACGGCAACGCGCACCCTGACCAGACGGCCAATAACATGGGCGTGAATAATCATATTCTGGTCGGCCAGACCGTCCTGCCCGATGCTCTCAGCGTCAGCTTCGCGCTAGACCGGGCCAAAAACGACAAATTCACCCTCAACTTCAAGCCCGGCAAAGCCGTGACCACGCCTCAGTTGCACGACGTGGAAAAGTCGTTGGGCAAGGTGCTCAAAGACAAAGAGATTGCCAAGGCACTGGCAGAGCGAAAAGCCCTGCTGACCGAGCTGGAGCGCTGCGCACCCGAGCCAACACAAGCCTCGGCTGCCCTGCCCTCAAGCCCTCTGGGAGGCCGCGCGTTGCCGCCAACCGTGCCACCTCGGCCAGCGCGAGAACGCGTGGCTAACTTGAGCACGCTGTTACCGCGCCTGAATGACAGCATGCCCAAGAATGATGAGGTCGACGCGTTGCAGAAGGCCATCGCCAGCCTGCCTGCAGCGCCGACCCAGGAGCAGCGTAACAAAGTACTCAACGATGCTCGAACCCTGGCTGTCGCAATGAAAGCCGATATCAAGGCGACGGAGGATTCCAAACTGCTGGAAAAAGCCAGTAAAGCCATTGATGCAGGCGAGAAAGTCGCAAATCCGGAAGGCCATCTGGCGGCACTAAAGGGTGTGGTCGACCATCTCGACAATCTGCCTCACGACAACGAGACGCTGCAAGAGCTGCGTTACAGCGTCCAGCAACTGGTCAAGAACAACGATCTGTCCAAGAGCGGCGGACGCCTGCTGGCATCTGGGGAACACAAGTTCACCAACACAGGATTGCAACTGCGCAAAGGTGGTCTGGTCGGTGACTCAGCCCCTTGGCGCGACAGGACCTCAACCCAGAACGCTAACGCCATCGCCACCTTCATCAACAAGAGCCCCGTGCTTCAGGAAATGGCCCGCCGCGCTGAACACTCCGGTCCTACGTCCATGGAGGTGACCCTTGAGCTCAAACCCAAGGTACTGGAAAGCATCGAGAACAGCCTGAACAGGCAAGACCCGAAAATTCAGAAAAAACTCGAAGAAGCCTTGAGAAATGACGACAACGTGCGGATCAAGCGCTTCACCTTGCTGCGCGGCGCAACCCAGACCGACGCCAAGGCAACGCCAAGCCTGTTGTTAAGCGCCAAAAGCAGCGCATCGGTCACCGATTCGGTGGTACTGGCATCGCTGGACCTGAAGTACAGCCAGGAAGAGGAGCACCGGCCAATCAGCATTACGCCTGGCGGTCTCCTGGTACGACCATTGGTGGACAAGGCAGTGCGCGATGACATGAGTGCCAAGGGCTATGCCATTAAAGGTTCACGCAACAAGAAGGATCTGCACAGCGAAGAAGACGCTGGCCGGGCCAAGCCTGGGGAAACCACCGTCGAGCATTCCAGCAACAGTGCCAATACCGGCAGCGGGCCACGCAGTACAGGCGCTCTGTGATGGTTACAGGCGCCGCGCCGGAAGTTATTCCTCGTTTCACCTCAACCTTGTTTTACCAACCCTGAAAGGAAAACATCATGATCCCAGCAATCGTCGCTTCCGCAGCACGCGCAGCCGCTCCAATGGCTAAAGATCTCGGTAAAGACCTGGGGGCGAATCTTGCCCAGGGTGCTGGTCAGCAACTGGCCAGCAGCGGCCTCGACGCCGTCAAAAACCTGATGAGCGGCGGGCCAAGCGGTGAACCGGTGTCCTACGCTAGCGCGAACGAGAACAAACCAGCGACTTACTAAGTCTCTCCTCTCCAGGCCGGACGTTGCTGCGGTATGCGGCGCGTTCGGTGCTTATTACTTCCTATCTTTGGGCATATCCGTTGCTGCGTTATGGCGGATATTGGTTGCGCTTTTACAGCGCCTCACTTTTGAACAGCGCAAAAGTAAGCAAAACGCTCTTGCCCCACCACTCGGTCCCTCGCCTAGGCTCGGGATGCCCGCCCGCAGATCTGAAACCGTGGGCCGCCGCAACGGGCCATCCATGGCCCAATGCGGCTAACCCGGCGTCCTGCCGGGTTACCCACGGCTTCAGATCTGCGTTCGGCCAGCGTGGTTTAACGGGGCGCTTAAGATCAAAAGCAGATCAAAAGCAGCGGTTTTAACTCGGTCGGACCGGTAGGAGCGAACTTGTTCGCGAGACGTCCGCACAGCCAACGCATACGTCATCTGACACACCGCATCGCAGCCTTCGGCAGCTCCTACAGAATGTCAGCAACCCAAGAAAACAGGTCGTTGATTGGATGCTATTTATGTGGGAGCTAGCCCTGTATCCCTGACACCGCGCTGTCGCGCAGCAAACACGGACCCTGTAGGAGCGCGCTTGCCCGCGATTCGGCCTGTCAGTCGATGAATATATTGCCTGTGCTGACGCGATCGCGGGCAAGCCTCGCTCCCACAAGATTCGTGCTTGTCGAGCGACAACGCTTAGTCGAAGGTAGGCCGGTAAGTTCAAACAACCAGGTCGGCTGTCAGGCCGCCGCGTTGTTGATTTTGATCTGAGGCGCCCCGTTAAATCACGCTGGCCGAACGCAGATTCTGGAGCGTGGGGCGCTCTTGAGTTGAAGAGGGGCAGGACGCCGGGTTAGCCGCACCGGGCCATGGATGGCCCGTTGCGGCGGCCCACGGTTCAGGATCTGCGGGCGGG
>NZ_JAWHNU010000063.1:0-36968 GCF_032582135.1 Pseudomonas syringae group sp. J309-1
TCCTTGGGGAGCCGGGCTGGACCGCGATGCAGACTCCGCGATTTTGCAGTTGAACCGAGTTGCCTTTATCGCGGGCAAGCCCAGCTCCCACAGGGTTGTGTGCTGGCAGCGAGATAGCTTGTCTGAAGTCAGCTGTCGCGGCCAGCGTTGCTTTGACAGGCGAGCGCTTTCTCCTGTGGGAGCCGGGCTTGCCCGCGATACAGACGCCGCGATTTTGCAGTGGAACCGAGTTGCCTTTATCGCAGGCAAGCCCAGCTCCCACAGGGTTGTGTGCTGGCAGCGCGATAGCTTCTCTGAAGTCAACTGTCGCGGCCAGCGTTGCTTTGACAGGCGATCGTTTTCTCCTGTGGGAGCCGGGCTTGCCCGCGATGCAGACGCCGCGATTTTGCAGTGGAACCGAGTTGCCTTTATCGCGGGCAAGCACCGCTCCCACAGAACTGCATTTCAAGTTTTGAGTGGCCTGATTACCTCACCGCGCCAGCCACCCGCCATCCACATTCCAGGCCGCGCCGCGGACCTGGCTGCCGGCCTCGCTGGACAGGAACAGCACCAGTTCGCCCAGCTGTGACGGTGTGACGAACTCCAGCGACGGCTGTTTCTCGGCCAGCAGGTCATGTTTGGCCTGATCCGCATCGCCACTGGCCGCTGCCCGGTCATCAATCTGCTGTTGCACCAATGGCGTCAGCACCCAGCCGGGGCAAATCGCATTGCAGGTGACATTCGTCGTGGCGGTTTCCAGGCCGACGACTTTGGTCAGGCCAATCACCCCGTGCTTGGCCGCCACGTAGGCCGCTTTACCGGTGGACCCCACCAGACCATGCACCGAAGCAATGTTAATGATTCGTCCCCAGTTTTTATTGCGCATGCCCGGCAGGCATAGGCGCGTGCTGTGAAAGACCGAGGACAGGTTGATCGCAATGATCGAATCCCAGCGCCCAACGGGGAAGTCTTCGACAGCATCAACGTGCTGAATGCCCGCGTTATTGACCAGAATGTCGACCCCGCCAAACTCGCGCTCGGCGTAATCGATCATCTGCGCGATCTGCTCGGGTTTGCTGACGTCGGCGGGATGATGACCCACCTTGCTGCCGAACTTCGCAACTTCGGCAATGACTGCCGATGCATCGCCGAAACCATTGAGGATCAAGTCAGCGCCAGCCCTGGCAAGCGACAGAGCGATGCCCAGCCCGATGCCGCTGGTGGAACCGGTTACCAGTGCCGTTTTACCTTTAAGACTCATACGTTGCGCCTCACACAATGCCAGTAGCGTAAAAAGTGCCGATCACCACAAACACCGCCAGTGTCTTGATGATGGTGATACCGAAAATATCTTTGTAAGCCTCGCGATGGGTCAATCCGGTGACCGCCAGCAAGGTAATCACCGCGCCGTTATGCGGCAGCGTGTCCATGCCGCCGCTGGCCATGGCCGCGACCCGATGCAGCACCTCCAACGGGATATTGGCGGCATGAGCTGCATTGATGAAAGTTTCCGACATGGCCGCCAGTGCGATGCTCATGCCGCCTGACGCCGAACCGGTGATCCCGGCCAGCAACGTCACGGTGATGGCTTCGTTGACCAGCGGATCTGGAATGCCTTTGAGCCAGTCAGCCAGCACCAGAAAGCCTGGCAGGGAGGCGATGACTGCGCCAAAGCCATATTCCGAAGCGGTATTCATTGCGGCCAGTAACGCGCCGTTCACCGCGCTTTTGCTGCCTTCGGCAAGACGGCTGCGAATGGCTGTGAAGCCGAACGCGAGCACCATCAGGATCCCGATCAGCAAAGCGGCCTCGACTGCCCAGATGGCGGTGAGCTTGGCAATCTCGGTCTGGACCGGTGTCGCCATGCCCGGCAGGGCGAGGGTATGCGTCTTGCCGTACCACTGAGGGATCCACCAGGTGAACAGCAGGTTCATCACGCCAACCAGCAGCAAGGGCGAAATCGCGATCCACGGATTCGGCAGCTTGATGTCTTCCGGCGTATCCGGTTCGTTGCGCAGCTCAGTGCCGTAACCTTCACCGGCGCGCTGGGCTCTATTGCGCTGGCGTTGCAGGTAAAGCATGCCAGCACAGAACACGAAAATAGTGCCGATCACACCCAGCCACGGCGCGGCCCAAGCCGTTGTATTGAAGAACGTGGTGGGGATGATGTTCTGGATCTGCGGGGTGCCGGGCAGGGCGTCCATGGTGAACGAAAACGCACCGAGTGCGATGGTTGCCGGTATCAAACGCTTGGGGATGTCGCTCTGGCGGAACATCTCAGCGGCAAATGGATAGACTGCGAATACCACGACGAACAGCGAAACGCCGCCGTAAGTGAGCAGGGCGCAGACCAGTACGATGACCAGCATGGCTTGGCGGGTACCCAGCACGCCGATGGCTGCCGCGACGATAGCCCGGGAAAATCCGGACAACTCGATCAGCTTGCCAAACACGGCACCCAGCAGAAACACCGGAAAGTACAGCTTGATAAAGCCGACCATCTTGTCCATGAACACCCCGGTAAAGGCCGGGGCGACGGCGGACGGATCTGTCAGAAGTACTGCGCCAAGGGCGGCTATGGGGGCAAAGAGGATAACGCTGTAACCGCGATAGGCAGCAAGCATCAACAGCCCGAGGGCTGCCAGGGCGATGATTACACTCATTGAGTGTCTCCTGGCCTTGGAATCCGGCGAACTCAGAGGCTGCCGATAGCGCTCTGCATGGCTCGGTGGATCCCGTCGGCATATTGTTATTGTTTTCGGCTGCGGGAGTGCCGCTTGAGTGCTTTAGCGGAAATCGTGCCAGCTCTTCAAGGCATTGATTTTAATGGTCTTTATGTGAATCAGTTGAGGCGACGATTAGGTTCCGTCTCCGAATCGAGACTTTTTATTTTCTTCTGGCAACATTCGATCTATGTAGTAGCTGCCGAAGGCCGCAATCGCAGCCTTCGGCAGCTACTACAAAAGCCTTGGTGAAAAGATCTGTAGGAGCGCGCTTGCCCGCGATAGCGTCAGCACAGCCGATAAATTTTTCACTGATAGACCGGATCGCGGGCAAGCGCGCTCCTACAGCTAAAAAAGCACTCCAAATCAGGTGGTTGAATATTGCTGGGAGGGAGACACAGAACTCATGTGAGAACTAGACTGCCCATGGAGATTGCAGGCAACCAGGCCATCTCCTTTCAGAGACACAAGTCTCTCTATTGAGACTCGGCAATCCCCAGCGCGGCCATTTTCTTGTAGAGCGTCGAGCGGCCGAGTCCCAGTTGACTCGCGGCTTCCACGACATTCCCTGCGCATTGCACCAGTGCCTGCTCAATCAACTGCCGATCAAAGCGTTGTCGGGCCTGGCTGAAGGTTTCGAAGCACGCAGGATCAGACGATTCACTGGCCAGGCTATTGACCGGGACCAGGCTGCCGATCGAGGCTCTTATCTCTTTAGCATTGAGCACGAGGTCATCACTGAGCAAGGCTGCACGCTCCAGAACGTTACGCAGCTCGCGAATATTGCCCGGCCACGCATGCTGGGCGAGCAGCGCCTGTGCGCCCGGTTCGAGTTCGTGCTGGCTGCGCAGCTCTTCGAGGATCGATTCGCTGAGAGCAGGCAGGTCATCCAGCCGATCGCGCAACGGCGGCACCTGAATGGGCAAAACGCTCAAGCGGTAATAAAGGTCCGCGCGAAACTGGCCGCGTTTGATGGCTGCTTCAAGGTCAGTGGAAGTTGCAGCAATCAGGCGGATATCGCTCTTGTGCACTTGATTGGAGCCGACAGGCTCGTACTCTTTTTCCTGCAGGACGCGCAGCAGTTTGCTTTGCAAGGGCAGTGGCATATCGCCGATTTCATCGAGAAACAACGTGCCACCCTGGGCGATCTGCAGTTTGCCCGGTCGCCCTTTGCGGTCAGCGCCGGTGAAGGCACCCGGCGCAGTGCCGAAAAACTCCGCTTCCAGCAATGTTTCCGGAATGGCCGCGCTGTTGATGCTGACAAATGCTTTGTGTGCCCGTGGTGACGCGTTGTGAATCGCGTGGGCCAGCAGTTCCTTGCCGGTGCCCGTTTCACCCAGCAGCAGAACAGGGGATTCAGCACTGGCGCTGCGTCGCGCCCGGCGTTTGACTTCCAGGCTGGCCGCGCTGGTGCCAATGAAATGCGCAAAACTGTATTTGGCCTGACGGGCACGCAACAAGGAACGGGTAGAGGCCAGTTCCTCTTGCATGCTCAGGTAACGCTTGAGTAGCGGCGAAAGCGCCTGAAGCTCATCAAACAGAGCGAAACCAATGGCCCCGATCAAATCACCGGTGTCATCGTGAATCGGCAAGCGCATGACCACCAGCGGGTCCTTGGCGGTATCCATCATGTCCAACAGAATCGGCCGTCCATTAGTGGCGACCTGGCGCAGCAGACTCCCGGGGATGACCTTTTCGCAGGGTTGGCCCAGCGCCAGACTGGAGTCCTGCAGCCCGAAGCGGCGGGCATAACGTTCGTTGATCCAGACAATCTTTGCGTCTTTGTCGACAATCACGGTGCCCTCGCTCGACTGCTCGATGATTTCGAACAGCGAGCGAATCGCCAATTGGCGAACCCTGCGGTAATCGTTGAGGCTATGGCTCTCTTTCATGGGGTGTTCCGTTGTGCGTCACCGGCGTCTGGCCGTACAGAATGCCCTTTTTTTCAACTGAATCCAGGGTGTGCCGCCGCCAGCAATTCCTGGGTGTAAGGATGCTGGGGGGCGTCGAACAGATCGTGACTGGCGCCACGTTCGACAACCTTGCCGTCTTTGACCACGATCACGTCGTGGGCCAGTGCTTTGACTACGGCCAGATCGTGACTGATGAACAAATACGTGAGTCCGTGCTTCTCCTGCAACTGACGCAGCAAGGCCACGACTTGTTTCTGCACCGTTCGGTCAAGCGCCGAGGTCGGTTCATCCAGCAGGATCAATGCCGGTCTGAGGACCAGAGCCCTTGCGATGGCAATCCTTTGGCGCTGGCCGCCGGAAAACTCATGGGGGTATCGATGCCTGCTTTGCGGGTCGATACCGACTTCTTCCAGCACGCGAATGACTTCGACCTCACATTGCGTCGCGTCCATCTCGCTATGAACTTCAAGCCCTTCGCTGATGATTTGCGCCACGGACATACGCGGGCTGAGGCTGCCATAAGGGTCCTGGAAAACCACTTGCATCTGCTTGCGCCAGGGACGCATTTGCTTCTGATTCAGGTCGTTCAGGCTTTGCCCCTGAAAACGGATACTGCCACGCGATTCAAGCAGGCGCAGGATTGCCTGACCAAGTGTCGATTTTCCCGAGCCTGACTCCCCCACGATGCCGAGGGTTTTACCGCGCTCGATGCTCAGGCTGATGTCATCCACCGCCTTGAGGTATTCCTTGTGTTGACGGAAGATCCCGCCGCCCAGCGAGAACCACACACGCAGGTTCTCCACCTCCAGCACTTTCTCCCGACTGTCCCGGGGCAGCGGTTCACCCGCTGGCTCTGCGTCGAGCAGCAGTTTGCTGTAGGGGTGCTGTGGCTGTTTGAACAATGAGTGGCAATTGGATTGCTCGACGATTTCCCCGGCGCGCATCACGCAGACTCGCTGAGCAATGCTGTGCACCAGATTCAGGTCATGGCTGATCAGTAGCAGCGACATGTTCAAGCGCTGTTGCAGTTCTTTGAGCAGCAGCAGGATCTTGCGCTGCACCGTCACATCCAGGGCCGTGGTCGGCTCGTCGGCGATCAGCAATTCCGGCTCGCAGGCCAGCGCCATGGCAATCATCACCCGTTGACGCTGACCACCCGACAGCTCGTGGGGATAGGCTTTGAGACGTTTATCCGGTTGCTGGATACCCACCAGTTCGAGCAGTTCAACAATGCGTTTTTGCGCGGCCCGGCCTGTCAGGCCCTTGTGCAGCAGAAGGGTCTCACCGATTTGTTTGGAGACCGTGTGCAGCGGGTTCAGCGAGGTCATCGGCTCCTGGAAAATCATCCCGATCTGATGACCCCGCAAGCGGCGCAAAGTGCGGCTGTCTGCGCCAAGCAACTGCTGGTCCCGATAGAGAATGCTGCCGGTGCTGACTGTGCCTTTGGTGGGTAGCAATTGCAGGATCGAATGGGCGGTAACTGACTTGCCGGAACCGGATTCACCCACCAGCGCCAGGCATTCACCGGCGCGGATATCCAGGCTCAGGTTCTTGACCACCGTTTGCCCGCTGAAGGCGACACTGAGGTCACGGATTTCAATCAGGTTGTCCGACATATCAAGACCTCGGGTCGAAGGCATCACGCAGCGCCTCGCCAATGAACACCAGCAGTGACAGGATCAGCGCCAGGGTGAAGAAAGCGGTCAGCCCCAGCCAGGGTGCTTGCAGGTTCTGTTTGCCCTGCGCGATCAATTCCCCCAGCGACGCGCTGCCAGCGGGCATGCCGAAGCCCAGAAAATCCAGCGCGGTCAGGGTGGAAATCGCACCGGTAAGGATAAACGGCAGGTAACTCAGGGTCGCATTCATCGCGTTGGGCAGGATATGCCGGGTGATGATCTTGCGGTCGCTCATGCCCAGTGCGCGAGCCGCCTTGACGTACTCAAGGTTGCGGCCGCGTAGAAACTCGGCGCGCACCACATCCACCAGGGCGAGCCATGAAAACAGCGCCATGATCCCCAGCAACCACCAGAAATTGGGTTCGACGAAGCCGGACAAAATGATCAGCAGATAAAGCACCGGCAACCCTGACCAGACTTCCAGCAAGCGCTGACCGATCAGGTCGACCCAGCCGCCGTAATAGCCTTGCAGCGCACCCGCTGCGATACCAATCAGGGCACTGATAGTCGTCAATACCAGTGCGAAGAGAATCGACACTCGGGCACCGAATATCACCCGGGCCAGCACGTCTCGCGCCTGATCGTCAGTGCCCAGCCAGTTTTGCGCTGTCGGCGGGCTGGGGGCAGGGCGATTGAGGTCGTAATTTGGGGTGTTATCGCTGAACGGAATGGGCGGAAACAGCATCCAGCCATCACCTTTTTTGATCAGATCCCGAACGTAATCACTGCGATAGTCCGGCTGAAACGGCAATTGGCCGCCGAACTCTTGCTCGGTGTAACGCTTGAGTGCCGGGAAATACAGCGAGTTCTGATAACTGAGGACCAGTGGCTTGTCATTGGCGATCAACTCGCCACCCAGCGTCAGCAGGAACAGACCACAGAACAGCCAGAGTGACCACCAGCCTCGGCGATTCTTGCGAAAGCGGTCGAGCCGTCGTTGGGCCAGTGGAGAAAGTCTGCTCATCAGGCATTCCTCGCGCTGAAGTCGATTCGCGGATCGACCAGGGTGTAGCAGATATCTCCGACCAGTTTTATCAGCAAGCCAAACAGGGTGAAGATGAACAGCGAGCCGAATACCACGGGATAGTCCCGTGAAACCGCAGCTTCATAGCTCATGCGGCCCAGACCATCGAGGGAGAAAATGACTTCGATGAGCAGCGATCCTGCAAAAAATACGCTGATGAATGCCTGCGGAATACCCGCTACCACCAGCAGCATGGCGTTGCGAAACACATGGCCGTACAGCACGCGGCGCTCGCTCAAGCCTTTGGCCCTGGCCGTCACTACGTATTGGCGGGTGATTTCATTCAGAAACGAGTTCTTGGTCAGAATCGTCAGCGTGGCGAAACCACCAATGACCAGTGATGAAACCGGCAGCACCAGATGCCAGAAGTAGTCCGCAATCTTGCCCACCGTGCTCATCTGCTCGAAGTCTTCGGACACCAGCCCGCGTACCGGGAACCAGTTGAGTGACGTGCCCCCGGCAAAGAGCACCACCAGCAGCATCGCAAACAGAAACGCTGGCATTGCGTAGCCAATGATGATGGCGGTGCTGCTCCAGATATCGAACTGACTGCCATGTCTGACTGCCTTGCGAATGCCCAGAGGGATCGAAACCAGATACGTGATCAGCGTTGCCCAGAGCCCCAGAGAAATGGACACCGGCATCTTTTGCAGAATCAGGTCCGTGACCGTAGCGCCCCGGAAGAAGCTGTTACCGAAATCCAGCCGCGCATAGCTTTTCAGCATCAGCCACAGGCGCTCGTGGAGGGGCTTGTCGAAACCATATTGGTGTTCGATGTCTTTGATCAGTTTGGGATCGAGGCCGCGAGACGCACGTGACGGGTTGGCATTGATTGACTCGCTCGCTGCGCCGCCAGCACTGGAACTGGCACCGCCGATACCTTGCAAGCGGGCAATGGCCTGCTCAACCGGGCCACCGGGCGCCGCCTGAACAATAAAGAAGTTGACCAGCAAAATGCACAACAGCGTAGGAATGATCAGCAATAGACGTCGCAATAAATAGCCGAGCATTCACTTCATCTCCGAGGCGACGGCGGAAGCGCCGCGTTTTTCAGCGAACTGCTCGTTGGTCAGCGGAACAGGGCTGACCTCCCACCAGGTTTCAATCGCCTCCCCATTACTGGCCTGTACTTTCGGAATGCCGAAACGATTCCACCACAGCGTCGATGCACCCGGCGGGTAATAGTTGGGAATCCAGTAATAGCCCCATTGCAGCACCCGATCCAGGCAACGGGCGTAATCCACCATGGTAGATTTCTGATCGGCGCTAACCAGTCCGGCGATCAGGGTGTCCACGGCAGGGTCCTGCAGCACCATGTAGTTACTGGAGCCGGGGTCGCGGGCGCCTTTGGAGCCGAAACTGTTATACAGCTCCATACCGGGCGAGGTTGAAACCGGGTAACCGGTCACGATCATGTCGTAATCACGGGCCATGACCCGGTTCAGAAACTGCGCCGAGTCAATGCGGCGGATCTCGAAGTCGATACCAATTTGCGCCAGCGTGCGCTTGTACGGCAGCAATATTTTTTCAAACCCGGCCTGGCCGTTGAGAAAGGTAAAGGTAAACTGCTCGCCTTGGGCGTTGACCAGATGATCGCCTTTGGGCGTCCAGCCAGCGTCTTCCATCAGCTTCAGTGCCTCAAGCTGCTTGTCCCGTATGTATCCCGTGCCATCTGTTTTCGGGGTGTGGAATACCTTGTTGAAAACTTCCGGCGGCACGTTGGCACGCAAAGGCTCAAGAATTTTCAGTTCGGCTGGAGTCGGCAGCTCAGTGGCGGCCAGGGACGAGTTGGAAAAGTAGCTGTTCTGGCGGATGTACATGTTGCGCATCATCTGCCGGTTGGTCCATTCGAAGTCCCAGAGCATCGATAGCGCCTGACGCACCCGGCGATCCTGAAAAATGGGGCGATCCAGGTTGAAGACAAAACCTTGAGAACTCTGCACGGCGCCTTTGGCCAGATGGGCCTTTTGCAGGCGGCCGTCGGTCAGCGCCGGGCTGTCGTAGAGAATCGAATAGGCCGTGGCGGAGTACTCGCGGTTGTAGTCGTAAGCGCCGCCCTTGAGGACTTGCCGGGCCACGTCAATGTCGCCGAAGTACTCGACGCTGAAGGTGTCGAAGTTATAGGAACCGCGGTTTACCGGCAGATCCCTGGCCCACCAGTCCGGGTCACGGGCGAAGGTGATGCTGCGTCCTGGGTCCACCTTGGCGACTTTGTAGGGGCCGCTGCCCACCGGAATCTCAAAGCCGCCACCGCCAGCGAAGTCGCGACTCTTCCACCAGTGTTCCGGAAAAACCGGAAGAGAAGTGAGGTCCAGCGGCAACGTTCGACTTTCACTGGACTTGAAGTCAAAGCGGATCCGGGTTGGGGATTCAACCTCAACGCCTTTGACGTCCTGAAATTGTGTCCGGTATGACAGGCTGCCCTGCGTCATCAGCAGGTCGTAGGTGTAGCGCACGTCCTCTGCCGTAATAGGCACGCCGTCTGCGAAGCGGGCTTTCGGATTGATATAGAAGCGCAACGACAGGCCATCATCGCTGCGCTCGATGCGCTCAGCCACCAGACCATAAACGGTGTAAGGCTCGTCCAGCGATCGTACAGCCAGAGGTGAATAGAGCATGCCATTGATTTGCGATACGCCGGTGCCTTTGTCGAGATAGGGCATCAGGTGGTCGAACTGGCCAATTTCCTGAGCCGAGCGACGCATGCTGCCGCCTTTTGGCGCGTCCGGGTTTACGTAGTCGAAATGCTTGAAATCCGCAGGGTAGCGAGGCGCTTCGCCATAAACCGTCAGAGCGTGTTGCGGCGCAGCGGACAATAGTTGAGGGCCAGAGAGCAGGGCCAGCAGTGCCACGATCAGCGATGAAGAAACAAAACGCATTACTGGGATCCTGACTGACGTCGGCGGGCGAACATCAGGGTTAAGGGTGGCGATGATTAAAGTCATACGACAGGCACGGTCAGGCAACGTTCTTGACCGGTCAATGCAGGCTTCAACAAGGTACCGGAACCCGGGCTGGTTTGTAACTGGATGATGCGCGGTGCAAGTAGGGGTTATGCGCTAAACCCCAGCCTCGCGGGGCTCGTGCGCTCCTACAGGGAGGCATGGCGGTTTCTCTAGCGCCATAAACACAAACGGCCCGCCTTGAGGCGAGCCGTTTGTGAGCATCAGCAGCGAGGAATCAATCCTGGCGGCTGGTCACTTCCAGCAGGTGGTAACCGAACTGGGTTTTCACCGGGCCTTGCACGACGTTAACGGGCGCGCTGAACACGACAGTGTCGAATTCCTTGACCATCTGGCCTGGGCCGAAAGAACCCAGATCACCGCCTTGGCGGCTGGAAGGGCAGCTGGAGTTGGATTTGGCGACTTCCGCAAAATCAGCACCGCCTTCGATCTGCGCTTTGAGCTCGTTGCATTTCTCTTCGCTGGATACAAGGATGTGGCGGGCAGTGGCTTTAGCCATGGGGAATTACTCCTGTGAAAAAAAAGAAAGAGCCTACCGGATTAAGGAAGGCATTTCTCGATAAAGTTCAGAGCATTAACCATCAAGCGAGTTGAGCGGCGTTGTCCGCCGCTCTTTTTCGCTTGTTACCTGTAACGCAGTTTGCGGACGGCTTCGCGCAGCAGATGCTCTGTGGCGTCCCAACCCAGACACCCGTCGGTAACCGAGACACCGTAACGCATCGAGCCGCTGAGCGGCTGGCAGCCTTCAAACAGATGACTTTCGATCATCATGCCAACCAGTGATGAGTCACCCTGCAAGCGCTGCGCGAGCACATCGTTGAATACTTCCGGCTGGCGCAACGGGTCTTTGCCACTGTTCGCGTGACTGCAGTCGACCATGATGCGTTCGGCAATTTTCTGTTTCGCGAGGCTCTCACGTACTTGCGCCACGCTACTACGATCGTAGTTAGGACCTTGGTGTCCACCGCGAAGTACGATGTGAGTGTCGGGGTTGCCCTGGGTTTCGATGATCGCCGGATGCCCTTGGCGATCCATGCCGAAGTGACGATGCCCATGAGCAGCCGAACGCATGGCGTCACAGGCAATGGCGACGCCGCCGTCAGTCCCGTTCTTGAAGCCCACTGGCATAGGCAGACCGCTGGCCATCTCCCGGTGGATCTGCGATTCAGTGGTGCGAGCACCAATGGCGACCCAACTGAGCAGGTCGTCAAAATAACCGGCTGCCATGGGTTGCAGGATCTCTGTCGCAACAGGCAGACCCAGGCGCAGCATCTCGCGCATCAGATGACGTGAGAGTGTGAGGCCTGCGGCCATGTCATCACTGCCGTCGAGTTGCGGATCATAAGCCAGGCCCTTCCAGCCAACCGTGGTGCGGGGCTTCTCTACGTAGGCGCGCATCACCAGCAGCATCTGATCGCTGACTTCACCGGCAAGGGCCGCCAGGCGTTCGGCGTATTCAATGGCTGATTGTGGATCATGGATGGAGCAGGGGCCTACCACCACCAGCAGGCGAGAGTCCTGGCCATTGAGGATGGCGCGAACGGCGCGGCGCTGTGCGGCAACCTGTTCAGTGAGGGCAAGATCCAGCGGCAACTGCGATTTCAGTTGCAGGGTACTTGGCAGGCGTTGCGGGGCGGGAATGCTGTCGAGCACGGTCAGGTTGCGGGACGACAGGTCAGACGGTTTTACGGCGATAGACGAATTCATGGTTCTGCTTCCTGGGCTGGCGGGTGCGGCCCGCTCGAGCCCTACTGGGGTGTTCGACAATTTGCCGGGTTGGCGTTCTGTAACGGGTTGCCACCTGTCAGTGACCGAACGGAGGCGGCTTGCTGTCCCGAACGGAGGCTGCTAAATCGCCAGGCAGTGCAAATGTCGGTGCGGTAATAAGTGCTGTAGGTCATGTCGTAATCCTCGATTCAATTAAATTTTCAGGGGCGCTAAAAAACAAAACCCCCGGTCGGGTAGCCGACCGGGGGTAGAGAATTCTCTGGTTGGCGTCCCCTTGATGTGGGCGCCGGATGGGTATCAGGCGCGCCAGTGGCTAAACCAATACCCAAAATAAGAAGTGTTTTGCGGAGCAACGTCTGCCGACTGACCACACACGGCCGCGCGCGCTTCCAGGCGATCAACGCTGGTCTGCAACAGTGGCTGTGAAGTGGATGGCAACATGATACGTCTCCGTTAAGTGCAGCGAGCTTACTTCAGCCGTGCTGAGCATTTCAATCAGAAATATCAATGGCAGGCATAGGCGGGCCAAGCAAAATCAGTCGAGTGGAATCGCGCTTTTTTCGTTCGACGAGTTCGAAACAAGATGTTTAAGGCGAGGGATGAATGGAGAAGGCTCCTACAGGCGACTGTCCATTAATCCCGTGTATTCCATCCGCAATTTCTCACCTGGAAGAATCTCAATCAGCTGCTGCTTCAACTTGACGTTGTGGCTCGGCGGGAATGATGCCGTCCTTCATGCCCAGTAAAACCGCCACTTTATGGGCCTCTCCGCGCCGACCTTTCTTGCGCCCAGCCAAAACCTGATAAGTGGTTGCCGGATCAATGCTGTGCTCGCGGGCAAACTCTTGAACAGATTTACCTTGATGTTCAAGCCATGCTTTGGCTTGTGCGGCGGTACGTATTCCGGGCATAGTTCAAAACCGTTCAAATCAGTTTAATTTAACTCGATTCTACCATTCGTAAGGATGGGGTCAACAGGATTACGCATTCAAATGAGTGGAATAGGTTCCCGACTGAGAAAAGAAAGAGAACGCCTGGGTTTATCTCAGCGTGCTTTTGGAGAAATCGGAGGCGTGGAGGCCAACGCTCAGGGCAAATATGAAAGTGGCGATCGTGCCCCCAAGGCCGATTACCTCGCAGCCATCGCCGCAAAGGGCGTGGATGTATTGTTTGTTCTGACCGGAAGCGCTACGCCTATCCTTGTCGAAAATCTAAGCAATGCTGAGGAGAAAGTTCTGGGTAGCTACCGTACCCTCACCAAGGAAGATCAGGATGCCATCAGGCGATTGACCATCACCATGGCTGAGCTGTCAGCTTCATATGCCATCCAGAGCAAGGCGCGTTAATCGCAGGGAAGGCTGAAACTCCACTGCGTTAACGATTAGCGGCGCAAATAATTTCATCATTTGAGGGCATCGGTGATAGCGTGTCCTCAGCGCCATATCAAAATCATTGTGGGCCAGACCTTGCTTGACGCTAGGTCTGGCCCTTTGTTTTTGCTATGGTGATCCGTATTCGTTATGACCGTTTTGCGAGGTGTCTGCTTGATTAAGGTGCTAGTTGTTGATGACCATGATCTTGTCCGGACAGGCATTACCCGCATGTTGGCTGATATAGACGGTCTTCAGGTGGTCGGCCAGGCAGACTCTGGTGAAGAATCGCTCAAGAAAGCGCGCGAGCTGAAGCCTGATGTGGTGCTCATGGACGTAAAGATGCCCGGCATCGGCGGCCTCGAAGCGACTCGCAAAATGTTGCGCAGCCATCCCGAAATCAAGGTTGTGGCAGTTACGGTCTGCGAGGAAGATCCTTTTCCAACGCGGCTGTTGCAGGCCGGTGCGGCGGGTTACATGACCAAAGGTGCTGGCTTGGCGGAAATGGTGCAGGCCATCCGTCTGGTCTTTGCCGGACAGCGTTACATCAGTCCGCAGATAGCCCAGCAACTGGCCCTCAAGTCGTTCCAGCCGCAAGTCAACAACTCGCCCTTCGATCTGCTTTCGGAGCGTGAGATCCAGATTGCCCTGATGATCGTTGGCTGCCAGAAAGTGCAGACCATCTCCGATAAACTGTGTCTGTCCCCGAAAACCGTAAATACCTACCGTTACCGTATCTTTGAGAAGCTGTCGATTGGCAGCGATGTCGAGCTGGCTTTGCTGGCGGTACGTCACGGCATGGTCGATGCCAGCGCCTGAAATGAACCCATCGTTTGACCCGAGTGCCTTTCTTGCAACCTGTAGTGGCCGTCCTGGCGTGTATCGCATGTTCGATACCGAGGCGCGGCTACTGTACGTCGGCAAAGCCAAGAATCTGAAAAACCGCCTGGCGAGTTACTTTCGCAAGACCGGCCACGCGCCAAAGACCAGTGCATTGGTCTCGCGGATCGCCCAGATTGAAACCACGATCACCGCCAACGAAACCGAGGCGCTGCTGCTTGAGCAGACGCTGATCAAAGAATGGCGTCCGCCTTACAACATTCTGCTGCGCGATGATAAGTCCTATCCCTACGTCTATCTGTCGGATGGTGACTTTCCGCGTCTAAGTATTCATCGCGGCGCCAAGAAACCCAAAGGTCGTTATTTCGGCCCTTACCCCAGTGCCGGAGCGGTACGGGAAAGCCTGAGCCTGATGCAGAAGACCTTTCTGGTTCGTCAGTGTGAAGACAGCTTCTACAAGAACCGCACCCGACCGTGCCTGCAATATCAGATCAAGCGCTGCAAGGGGCCGTGTGTCGGTCTCGTGGAGCCGGAGGTTTACGCGGAAGATGTGCGCCACTCGGTGATGTTCCTCGAAGGTCGCAGTAACACGCTGACTGACGAGTTGAACGCACTGATGGAAAAAGCCGCCATGAGTCTGGATTTTGAACAGGCTGCCGAGTTGCGTGACCAGATTGCGTTGCTGCGCCGGGTTCAGGATCAACAGAGCATGGAAGGCGGCACGGGTGACGTCGACGTCGTCGCTGCTTTCGTCAACCCCGGTGGCGCTTGCGTGCATCTCATCAGCGTGCGCGGGGGCAGGGTGCTGGGTAGCAAGAATTTCTTCCCGCAGGTCGGTATCGAGGAGGCGGTGGGCGAGGTCATGTCGGCCTTCCTGTCGCAGTATTTCCTTGGCGGCGTTGATCGCGAGTTGCCGGCTGAAATCATCGTCAATGTGCTGCATGACGATTTCCCGACCTTGATCGACGCCATTGAAGAGTCTCGAGGTCGTGAACTGGTGATCAGCCACCGGGTTCGTGGCACCCGTGCCCGCTGGCAGCAGATGGCAGTGACCAACGCGGAACAGGCGTTGGCGGCGCGGCTCGCCAATCGTCAGCATGTAGCAGCTCGATTCGATGCACTGCAGAAGGTTCTGAAACTCGATGAGCCGCCGCTGCGCCTTGAGTGCTATGACATCAGCCACTCCAGTGGTGAAGCTACAGTGGCTTCCTGCGTGGTATTTGGTCCTGAAGGGCCGATCAAATCGGATTATCGCCGCTACAACATTGAGGGCGTTACGGCGGGGGACGACTATGCTGCCATGCACCAGGCATTGACCCGACGTTTCAGCAAGCTGAAAGAAGGCGAGGGCAAGTTGCCGGATATTCTGCTGGTTGACGGCGGTAAAGGGCAGATGTCCATGGCCCGGGATGTATTGAATGAGCTGGCAGTGCCTGATCTGATCCTGTTGGGTGTTGCCAAAGGTACGACCCGTAAGGCAGGCTTTGAAACCCTGTACCTGAATGATTCCGCTCACGAATTTACCCTGCCGGGGGATTCTCCGGCGTTGCACCTGATTCAACAGATTCGCGACGAAGCTCACCGTTTTGCAATTACTGGACACCGGGCACGACGCGGCAAGACACGGCGCACTTCGAGTCTTGAAGGCGTTGCCGGAGTAGGGCCGACACGGCGTCGTGACCTGCTCAAGCACTTTGGTGGTTTGCAGGAATTGTCCCGCGCCAGCATCGAAGAAATCGCAAAAGCGCCCGGAATAAGTAAAAAGCTTGCAGAGTCGATTTATGCGAACCTGCACAGCGAGTAGAATGCCCGCTCACCTCGTAGCAAGTTGTGCCGATGAATATCCCTAATCTGATCACCGTTCTACGTGTCCTCCTGATTCCGATCTTCATTCTGCTGTTTTATCTGCCGTACCACTGGAGCTACATGGCAGCCAGTAGCGTCTTCGCTTTTGCAGCGGCGACCGACTGGCTCGATGGTTATCTGGCTCGCCGTCTGGAGCAGAGCACGCCGTTTGGCGCGTTTCTCGATCCCGTCGCGGACAAACTGATGGTTGCAGTGGCGCTCGTGTTGCTGGTTCAGGCCCACGCCAATCTATGGCTGACGTTGCCTGCGGCGGTGATTATCGGCCGTGAGATCGTTATTTCCGCTTTGCGCGAATGGATGGCCGAATTGGGCGCCAGGGCGCAGGTGGCGGTATCGAACCTGGGCAAATGGAAGACCGCCGCACAAATGCTGGCGCTGGTCATCCTGCTGGCTAATCCACCCGCGTTCACATTCTGGGTGGTGCTGGGTTACGTGTTGCTGATTCTCGCTGCAGGCCTGACTTTGTGGTCGATGCTGCAATACCTGAGAGCAGCATGGCCGCATCTGAAAACCACCGCTGATAAAAAATAAGTTTTTAAAACAAAGGGTTGACGGCGCGGTTTGAATGTATAGAATAGCGCCCGTCACCAAGATGCGGGAATAGCTCAGTTGGTAGAGCACGACCTTGCCAAGGTCGGGGTCGCGAGTTCGAGTCTCGTTTCCCGCTCCAAGTTTGTACACATTGAGTGTTTGTTGTTTGAGCACTGGATGTTTGAGGCCGAGTAGCAAAATGGTTATGCCGCGGATTGCAAATCCGCTTACGCCGGTTCGATTCCGACCTCGGCCTCCACTATTAAAGAACCCGAAGATTAACGTCTTCGGGTTTTTTATTGCTTTCGAATTGGCGAAGCCATCACTGCCACCAGAGCTGGTTTCTCTATCTCGCCCTCATCGACCTGATCGTGGTACTCCAGGGCGCGTTCAGTGCGATGCCTCTGCCGTCTTTATCTTTCGAGTTTGTCGAGCGCTTCGTTGAGGCCCGAGATTGCAGATAGCGCCCACACGTGGTGCTGCTCTGTACTGTGCCCGACAGTGATGTCGTATCCGAGCATTGCTGATGCGTGAGAGCGCAGCCGTTCGATGTTTTCGGCAGCGTATGGAGCGCGTTCCTTAAAATACTCATCCAGTCCTTTCGTGAGGATAGATATCGCGCTGAATGCCGCAGCATGCAGAAACAGGTCGTCTGTCCCGCGTGCAGCGCTGAGAAGATCCTCTATTTTGTTGAGAGCCTGTTTCGGGTTAATCATCAGTAACCTCGATCAATAAGGATTGGGTGAAGCCAGAAGCTGCTACTCGACCTGCATGACTGCCACTGGCATTCCGTCCCGATGTTTAGTGCCAGGAGGCCTGAATGGCTGCGTCGAACAGAGGGCCCGTGATCCGGCGGTCACTGTATTCGCTGACGAAATAATTGATTCGGTTAGCCAGGTGCTGAATGGATAGCCAGCCCAGGCCATGGTAGTCCCGCAATTCCTCGTCGTTGAGCTTAATCAGGGATTCGTAACTCAAGAAGGACGCCTCGCAGTTGACGAGGACATAGATTGAGCCATCTCCCGCGCGAAGAAGCTGCCAGTAGCCATCCGTAATGTGATGGGTCGCAGGCGTGAGGTGAATCAGATCCATGTTTGATTTTCGTCCGTTACCTTGTAGTAACTCACCATAACATGGCTGCGAGCGACGATCCTGTAGTGTCCGCTCCTGGTCCAAAGGTGGACGTTTTTTAACCTGCTCATCGCTCGAAATGTGCTCGCGCCATGACCAGTCGTCTGAATCTAAGAAATTCGAGTGCAGAGTCCGTTTTTTGTGGTCTCAGTTGTTTCATTTTTAAGAAAAAACCAAAAATGGTCCTTAAAAGAAAATTTGCTGAAGACAGCCGGGACCTATTATCCCAGCTCAACCTTGCCACGGCGGAAATGATGTCATTGCCGATCAGTAGCATTGGCAGCTGCGAGTGGCGGATTGCTCAATCACGCCAGGAGCAGGCATTTTTGAGGTGGCACTGCTACATAAGCAATGAAAATGTAGTGAGGCTCAAAGAGCCTCGCTTAGCCACTGCGTGCGTGGCCTGATTTTAAAAAAACGGCTCTGATGCGCACAAGCATTTCTGCATCTGGTACGCGCTGATGGCGTGCGCCGGACTAGTGCGAATGCTGAGGCGGTCCGAGAGGTATAACTCCACCGTAGCGGCCTTTGGATTGGTTACCGCTGGGTAGGGTGGTCACGTCTCTCAGATGCATTTTTTGCAGAAAGTGCATTTCAATCGTTTCAGGCGCACGCCTGATTCGCGGGGTTGTTCCAACAATCTGGCCCTCATATCGCACTTTTCTTGATTTTCCCGATCTATGTCTGTCCCGACCGCGCTGATTTCCCGCGCGGACAGCGAATCAGACCTGGTGCCGATGGATCGCACATTACCCGCATGTTTCACTCAATGGATGCGCCAGCCGCTCGTGCTGGCGGTGGTTTTTCTGCTGGGTGTCTGCGGTTGTAGCCAGCAGCAGGGCCGCGATATCGCAAATCAATTCAGCAAAGGCAAACCTGACGAGATCTTCCAGACCAGCGTTGACCGTATGGCTACGTTAGGCATGCACGATAATCTGCAAAGTCTGTATTTGCTGATGAACAAGCTTTACATGCGCAATCCTGCCCAGTGGCGTCAATCGGGCTATACCGATGAGGTCAGTGCTGCGCGGGCGATTCGTCAGGCCATCGAACAGCGTCAGCCGTTGCCCGCTCTTGGGGATCGCCGTGACTTGGCGGCGCTGAGCTATTCCTTGAGTCCGGAGTTTCGCGGCGATCGTGTTGGAGCATTCATCTACGCGATAGGCAGCATGCTGATCACCGCTCACGGTGGTCGCACCGAGTTCTATGTGACGGACTCCATCAATCCGCAGTTTGTCAGCAACGCCGCGCGCAATATCGAAAAAGCCACCTGGCTGCTCAGTCAGCGTCAGGATGCCAATGGTGTGCTGTTGCTGTTTTCCAATGAAATATCCGACCAGACCAGTAATCTGAGTTTCGCCGTTGAGTTTGGCAAGATAGTCGCGCGGCTGGATTTGCTGGCGCAGATTCTGGATGAGCGTTACCGGCGTATCGGCCTTAATTACGCGCAAAGTTTATTACTGATGAATTTTCTGCCGGTGCAGTAGTAATCCGGGCTGTTATCCGGCCCGGCAATACTTACTTTGCAGGCATATTCTTCAATAGCTCATCAAGCACGGGCGCCATCTTGGTTTCCGTCCCTTGCCACTTCATCATTGATAATCCGCCTTTGCCCCGCAGGTAGTAATGCGCGGCACCCAATCGACGTTTTTCGCTGTCCCATATCTCCAGATCTGCGCTGGACAGATACGGCACGATATCCCACGTGCGATACGCGACATACGTCAGCCGGTAGGCGCAGCTTGCCGGCACCTGGGTATAGACTTCGGAGCTGATACCGCGGTCCGAGAGCCCGCGTTGCACCACTGGGACAAAATCCGTGACCAGCACTTTGGGATTCTGCTCAATGCAGATATTCGTCGGGCGCACCGTAAGCGGCTCGACTTCAATCGACGTGCAGCCACTCAATACGCCCAGTCCTGCGAGTACAAAACCACTTGCCAATGCCTTCATCAAAACCGGTTCCCTCCTGGAGTGCAAACCCCTATTGGTGGGGTGCTTCAAAGTAATACGCCCCATGAGTTCGCGGCGGGGCGGCATAGTGCCATGTCTGCTCTGGGTAGAATAGGGCGGCGAGGTTAAATAGACATTTCGTGTAAACGTGAACCTGACAATCCAGTAATATGCGCACTGCTTGTAGGCCGCCAACCTTGCCCCATGGAATGGAACCTGATGATCGACTTTTCGGTAGCGTTACTTTTTGCAGGCGCTTGCCTTGCGCTCACCCTGACACCCGGCCCGGACATGTTGTTGATCGCATCCCGGAGCATGAGTCAGGGCAGGGCATCGGGATTTGTTTCGCTGGCGGGCATTCAGGCAGGGACTTACTGTCATGCGCTGGCGGCGGCCTTGGGACTGTCACAGTTACTGATTGCTGTGCCCACTGCCTACGATGTTGTCCGATTCGCAGGTGCCGCCTATCTGGCATTTCTCGCATGGAAGGCTTTTACCAGTACCGCCTCGCCGCTTGTGGCCAGCGGAAGCCTCGCGTCGACGCCGCTTGCCCGCATCTTTCGTCAAGGATTATTCACCAATCTGCTTAATCCGAAAATGGCACTGTTCGTTCTGGCTCTGTTTCCACAATTCGTCGATCCAACTAAAGGATCGGTGATTGCCCAGATGCTGATATTCGCGACCATCCTGAACGTCATTGGTTTGTTCGTGAACGGTTCCGTGATCGTCCTGGCGAGTAAGTTAGGGAGCAAACTTTCAGCAAATGCCCGGATTGCGAAGGCGCTTAATCAACTTCTGGGCGCCGTGTTTATCGGCTTGGCTTGTCGATTGGCGCTGGTGTCCGACAAGTAAGCGATATGCGCATATACCTATAACCCGGCTAAATCGAGGGGCGACAGCGCTAGTTTTCCAGGCTGTCGTCCCGCATATTCTCCACGTCAGTCAGAAGCGTTGGCCCTTGTGGATTCCATTGCAAGACCTCTCTGGTCCGGGTGCTGGAAGCGGACATGTCTTTACTGACGAAAGGGTTTAGCCAGCCAAAATGAGCGGCTGCGTTTTCGGCTTGCACAGCAGCTAACGGCAGCCGCCACTTATGGGCGATCATCTCAGCGATACTTCTGAACGAAACAGACTCTTCAGCGGTGGTGTGATAGCGCGAACCTGATTCCTGCCTTTCCAGGGCAAGCCGATATAGCTGCGCCGTGTCGTCGATATGCGTTGCGGACCAGCTATTGAGTGCGCCTTCGATATAGGCAGATATTCCAGTCTTGCGGGCTAACTCAATGACTTCCGTTACCAGGCCCTGCTTTCTGGTGTCGTGAATCTGGGAAAGGCGCATGACTGAGACGTTAACCCCGCGCTGATACAGTTCAAGCCCCGCCAGTTCCGAGGCCACCCTTGGGTTGGGATGGTCAGGATTAAAACAGTGCTCGAGCGCTTTTGGCCCGGGGACTGTCGAGCCCATTGCCGTGCTTGATGTAATGATCAGCGGGCGGTCGCTGCCTTCGAGCGCTGCACCGAGAGCAAGGATTGCACGTCGATCTTTCTGGCAGTTTTCCACGAAGTTCGCAAAGTTGTGATCGAAGGCGGTATGGATTACGCCATCGCATTCACCAGTGGCACGTTGCAAACTGTGCAGGTCTTCGATATCTCCCCTGTAAGCCTGCGCACCTATTGCTGTCAGCGCTTGCCTGCCTGACTCGGAACGCGTCAGCCCTATTACCTGATGCCCTGATGCAATGAGATCCGCCGCGACATGGGAGCCAATAAACCCTGTTGAACCGGTTAAAAAAATACGCATGATCGAATTCTCTATGTGCTGATTCGATACAGTGCGCTTAAGCTGCATCCTGTAAAAGCAGGGACATTATCAGGGTATAAATACTACTGGGATAAATATGCCGGACCCGTCGAATAACGCGCTTGGACTTTACTTGAAAGATTGCCGGGGTCGTATTGATCCCTCAGCTCTTGGATTACCGACAGGCCGACGTCGCACGCCCGGTCTACGTCGTGAGGAAGTCGCGGCCCGGGCAAACATCAGCCCAACCTGGTATACGTGGCTTGAGCAAGGGCGGGGCGGTAGCCCGTCTGCCCAAGTGTTGAACCGGATTGTCGAGAGTCTGTTGTTAACCGACTCCGAACGCGAGCACGTTTTCCTGCTCGCTTTTGGACACCCGCCAGAAGTGGTTTACAAGCCATCTGAGGGTGTTACACCACGGCTGCAACGTCTGCTGGACAGTTTCGAGACCAGCCCGGCCATTATCAAAAGCGCGACATGGGATGTGCTTGCCTGGAACCGTGCCGCAGCGACCGTACTCACCGACTACGGGAGATTGCCGGTTGAACAGCGCAATATCCTGCGGCTGATTTTCTGCAGCCCCAAGATCCGCGCGGGTCAACTTGACTGGGAAGCAACGGCCAGGTTTGTGGTCGGTGCATTCAGGGCAGACGCGATTCGTGCCGGTGCCCATTCCGAAGTCACCAGGCTTGTAGAGGAGCTCTGTGCACTAAGCCCTGAGTTTGCTTCGTTCTGGCGTGACAATGATGTGCGTGTCCATGGCGACGGAGTCAAACGCCTGCGCCACGAAACCCTCGGATTGATCGAGCTCGAATATTCCGGCTTTGCTGTAGAAGGGCGCCCAGACCTGGGCATGATTGTTTACAGCCCCATGACGACGGCGGATGCCGATCGGATCCGTGCACTTATTCAAGCTTCGGGAGCCAACTGACATGAGATCAATTTCCCGGATCATCGCCGGTTGGCCGGCGCCGGCCTGGTATAAGAAGTGCTCGGCATTGCCCTGACTGTCTGCGCATTGGTTGCCTGGCTGAAACAAGCTCACCGACCGCTCGGCAAAGGCGGCCGCGTTTCGACTTGTTCAAGGCTCACGCGGTAGGTGGTGTAGGTGTCGCCGTCCTCCATGTAAAGGTCGCTCCGGTAATCCGAGACTGCGCCTTTGAGTTTGATGTGCAGGCCGTTGGAGACACGCTGGATGACCACGTCTTTCAAGTCAGTGTCCGAGACCAGGAAGGGCGGGGTTTTGCCGAGGCGCACCTTCATTGTCTCTTCACTCCTTCCGCGGCCGTCTTTGACGTAGAAACTCAGGTTTTTGGGCTCATCAGGATCTCTGGCATCCTGAACGACGTAGATCGACTGCCCCGAAATGAAGTCTTGCGTGAGGACTATCTCAGAAGGAAATTCCGGTTTGTGCAGGTATGCATAGATGAAAAAGCCTACGAGAAAGAGCGAAACGATAATCGCGAGAAACTTTTTAACTCTGACTACAAGGGTTTGCCATTCGGTCTTGTTCATGGGGTTCAGCTTTAATCGAAGGAGAATAGCCACAAGCATCGAATCGGCTTGCAGTGCATCGGACTGTAAAGAAACCACTCATCGATCTCAGCGTTGCATAACGGCATCAATTTGGGCAGTTCAACTGTTCAGCGCGAAGATCAATGGTGAAGAGTTTGCTGTTTCTCGCGAGGTAGTAATGCTCTTGATGAATCTTGAACCTTCGCATCATCGCCAACAACTGCGGTTCCTTGCAGGCCAATTGCTCTAGACCAAGGCGTATTTTCGCCTCCATGCTGACCTTGCGTTCCTCCGAGAGGCTGCTTGCTTCCAGGTCGATCCTGTAGCGGTAAATGATAGTGTCGCTGTACATCAAGCCGACGTACTCAAGGGTGGTTATTGCATCCAGCTGTTTTGGCAGGGTCGCGTCCAGCCGGGCCAGCCGCTCGACCAGCAGCGCCTGTTGGGCCTCGTTCTCCTGCTCGGCCTTGAACGCGAAATAGCGTCCAATCCCGGCAATCAGTACCACCGCAGCGATACCCAGATACAAGTTACGTGCGTTGCGCCGTTTCTTGGGCGCCAGCTTCATCAACATCTTGAATGACTCGTCCTGAGCATGAAAAATCCCCTAGCGAAACCAGAAGCCAAGGATAAAAACGACATAGCCTGACACAACAGAGAGGCACTCTGCCAATCCAGGGGGGGGCACTGGCCCACAATCGCTCTTGAGGCTGGAGTTCCAAACGTGAATCGGCCGGACGCTTATCGACAGTTTGAACTGCCGCGCCCTCAAGCTGCCAAAACAGCACCCACCATGAGGACAGTGAAATGACTGACGAAAAGAAAGAACCGCCAAAGGATGACACACCCGCGCATTCCACCAAGGAAGAGCGTGAGCGTCTGAAGGATTTCAATAAGGGTGGTATTCCGCCAGGCGCTTGTTGAGAGACCAGCGCTTGATCGCTATTCGCGACTGGCTTCGGGCGCGCGAATAGCGATGGTCTGATGATCTTCGTGTGGGACTAACGAGGCTCTTCGGCTGGTTCCCGAGTAATTCGGCCGGCTTTTACCTCATCTGCAAAGCTGAGAAGGCTCGCTTCGGAAGCTTCATAGTTATTGACGATTTCCCTTATGGCATCAGCTTCCGTCTGATTACCGGTAGCCTCTAAATCCCGAGCTTTCTTGTGCAGGTCCGCGGAAGACCACTTGAGCAGAAACGCTGCCGATATAAGTGCATCCCGAAGTTCCTGATTATCCCTGGTCATGCCTGTCTGGTCCTTTCAAAGTCGACCTCTATAGTTCAGAGGGCGGAGACGCGCCAAATTGTATTTTGAATAGGCGCTCGATATTTAGCGAGAAAAGGGCTGAGTCGCGGCTGAGGTTGAATCGGTGCAGTTCAGCCTGGACATCTTATTGGATCAGCAAGGTTGTCGAGGCCCGGAAACAATAAGAGCTTACGCCAGAAACCTGTGTAAGCCCTTGATTTAAAATGCTGCCCTGAGCCAGTATCGCATCGGCAGTCCAGGGCGACGCATTCTAAGGCCCGGTCTAATCGTTTGACAATCATAATGAAAAATATAAACAAGCCCGCATGATGGCGGGCTTACGCCTCTGGTTCAGAGGTCCTTTTTGATCTCTTTGTCGATATGCTTGTCGGCCTTGTGCCGCTCTTTGTCATCATGTTTGGCGCCTTTATCAACCTCGTCGGCGTCGTGCTTCACACCTTTATCCAGTTCCTTTCCATCGTGCTCGACGCCCTTGTCCAGTTCACGATTATCATGCCGAATGCCTTTTTCCAGTTCGCTCTCAGCGAAGGCGAGCGGTACTGCCGTGCCCACCAGGAAGACAGCCGTTATTGCCGACAGAATGAATTTGCTCATTATCTTTCCCCTAAGCGTGAAAAGCTGATCCCTCATGGAACATCAATTTCGAGCATAGGCCAGGGATATAGGGCCTTCAAGTTGCTCGCCAAGGTTACCAAACGGTGGACCTGTAGGAGCGCACGAGCAACGCGAGGCCGCGATAGCGGTGCATCAGGCTAACCGCCATCGCTGCCTCGCAGTGCTCGTGCGCTCCACAAAGCATTACATTTACATCGCGTTCGACGATCGACCGGTGGCGGCGGTAGAAGAGAGGGGGCAGCAGCCCGCGCGATTCTGGCTGTCAGAATCACACCAGGCCGGTTGAATTGTCGGCGGCTCTCCCTGTCAGTTTTTCTTTTAGGGAGGAACGCTCATGGCAGTCACACTGAAAATGCTCAAAGGCGAGGAAATCCCAAGCGAGCATCGCCGCCCGGATCTAGAGGCCCTGATCGAAGTGAAAAGTCACGACGGATCGCTTCATTATCTGGAGTCAGAAGAAGAGGCGGCGAATCTGGTTGTGGATTTGCACAAGGAAGATCAAGAGGAGGGCGGCTGACAAAGACGCTAAATGCCAGGCAAAGAAAAGCCCGCGATGGGGGAAAGCGGGCCAAGGCCTGATAGAGCCTGCGATTAGATTACGAGGCTCTATGTGAAAACGTTGTGAAGAATGACTGGTTCAGCGCAAGAATTTGCTGTTTTATCTGCTCTCCATGTTGAAAACCAAAACACGGTAATAAGCCGCC
This sequence comes from Pseudomonas syringae group sp. J309-1, assembly GCF_032582135.1. Taxonomy (NCBI): domain Bacteria; kingdom Pseudomonadati; phylum Pseudomonadota; class Gammaproteobacteria; order Pseudomonadales; family Pseudomonadaceae; genus Pseudomonas; species Pseudomonas syringae group sp. J309-1. Next base: position 25,598 of record NZ_JAWHNU010000063.1, read on the forward strand.
AGCCAGCCAATTCCGGTCCATCCCGACAGCAGATTCAGCTTGAAGATTGAATTGCTGATTTCAAGCCTGTGAGAGATGGCGTAGAGGTAAGGGTAGAAATACAGCCCGACAGCGCTGGTGATGAACAAAAGGTTTGCGGTAGTAGCCCCCAGGCCTTCGCCATTTCGACACAAGTAGCTGAGCGTAAGTAGAAGTATCAGCAGGGCCAAGTTGAAGATATGCATCCAAAGCGCCTTATAAAGTGATCGTCGCACAGGTAGAGGCGTTATGACATCACTATGGGCGTGCGGTGCAGATAACCCGGCTCTAAAAGAATCTATCGGGTCGATAGACTGAATGAAAAAGCCCGGTGCTTGGCGGGTCTACTTGAAGACGGGAAATAAATCGGCGTTGGATTGTCTACTCTTGACCAAACTACTGAGCCAGTGGAGTACGCACGATGTATCTAAAATCAGACATCCAGCGAATTTTTGAAACAGCGTTCTTGCCCTCGAGGTGCGAATGCGTCATCGGTGCAAACGACTGCTTCTCGTTGAAGCTCATCAATCCCCAATCGGGCGATATCGAGTTGTATCTTGCGGCGGTGCCTTTGGCTGAGCTTTCCACCAGCAGATCCATCGCCAGGTTGGTGCTCTCATTGAGAGAGCAAAGAGACCTTATGGGCAAGATGGACCTGTCCATGAAGCGACTGGCGTAGAGCAGGCACGAAAAGCCCGCGGGAGGGCCAATCAGTAGTTTGCAGCAATGGCCTGAGCCAGTTGAAGGTCAGACATCAGAGGCTGGTTGGCAGTCGAGCGGTAGTGCTGAACAGCCTGTTCAAACTGCGCACCACGGATATCGCCATCTGAGCCAATAAAAGCCAGAGCGTCGTCACGGGCAGGCGTGAAAAAATCAGCGATTTTTTCGGATGACATTAAGGTCACCAAAGACGTCCCGACCGTACTTAAACGGATGTATTCAGCGGCCTCTACCTGAGCGCCGGTCAAGGTTGCCAGAGCTATTACCACAGCCTTCCATGAGTTCATTCTTCAATACGTCCATTGCATTTTTTTGGGATGGCACAATAGCATGAGGTGGTAATTACAAGATACGAAAAGCCTGGTGCCTGGCTGGGCCCACAGACACACACTTTACAACTCGTATCATTGCGCTGGAGGGACCACCTTGATCATGAAACCGGCGAGAAAGCGCGGTGTAGCACTGGCATGGTGAGTTGTATGATCGTGCAAGCGCATCCTGGCTGACCAGTTTCACTTGCCTGAGCACACGGCTTTCAAAGGTCAGGGCGACTCATTCGGGGAGGGTGCCGGGCTATGAGGTGTGTCACCTCGAATTGATCACTACGTGCTGAGGCTATTTGCAGGTTTGCGGAGAGCTTTAAGCTTGGGAGATTAAGGTGATTGCGACCGCTTGGAGATACCCGGCACTATCACCCTGACCTACGCAGCTCACGATTGAGGTTTGAAAGTTTGGCCGTATGTCTAACTGCACAAGACATGTCCGGCGCAAGCTCAGGATCATTTGGCTAGTCATCGCCCTTGAGCGAAAATTTACCTTGCATGATAGTGACGCACTCGCCGGAAATTCTGACCTCTTCCGTACCATCGTCGATGTATCGCACATTGATAACGCTTGGCCGTCCTACACTTACTCCTTGCACTACACGAGCTGTCATTTTCTTCCTGGAGTACAAGCTCGCGAGCAACGCAACGGTTGCAGCCGTTGCGCTACCTGTTCCAGGATCTTCGGTCATACGATTAGTGAAAGTCCGAGCCTCCAGATTGACATCAGCGGTGTCATCCAAGCCTCCCGAGACTTTCGTATACGCGTAAATCGAGGTAGCTCCGCTCACAGGCACTGTAAGCTTGTACTCCGCGAGATTCGGGACGCATTGCCTTAACGCATCCTGGCTCTTTAGCTCGACAATAATGAATGGCAAGCCTACGGATGCAACTTGTGGGACATGAGTGGCGATCTCTATTTGATCAGGACTCAAAGACAGGCACGCTGCTATTTGCTTTAGATCGACTGTCTCAAGCCTGGATAGCTGCTCTGGCGCAACCAGCTCAGCGCCGACAGGCTTGCCTGCTTCAAACAGGATCCGTATGCGAACCAGCCCCGCAGCCTCTTCGAAAACCATGGTTTCAGGTGGCAACCTCCCAGCGTGATACATCTCCGTAGCCAGGACGTACGCAGTTCCGATGTTGGGGTGTCCGGCGAAAGGAAACTCCTTTGACGGGGAAAAGATGCGTACCCATGCTGAGTTTTCGGGATTTCTCGGCGCCAACACAAACGTAGTTTCGCTGTAACCGAATTCAGCTGCAATACGCTGCATTTGCTCGCTCGAAAGACTCTCTGCATCCAACACAACAGCCACTGGGTTGCCCTGAAACGCTGTTGATGAAAAAACATCCGCAGTTACGTATCGACGCTCCATCTGAAAGATCTCGTCTTGAAATTTTGATAATACTTCGTTGTTGCGCCACAGAGGAACCTACGTTGCGCAGTCAGTCAGGCGTCCACTGCATTTGCAAATGTCCATTGGAAGTTAACTGCTGCCAGTCACGCACCCGTGGCCCAGGGTAACCGTAAATAGGAGGGCGACGCAGAGGTTCGAGAGATGCCTTGTCCGGACGTTTACCAGTGTTGTGCCCGACAGCTCAGCCATGATGAGGTGCAAGCCCATGATTCAAGGCAGGGGCTGTAGACTGTCTACTACACGATCCCAGAATGCGAGGGCTTCTTCGTCTGACTTGAAGTCGCTTCCAGTCTCGTGTGTACCCAACTCGAGATCTATAAACGGTTTTGTATTGGACTCTACAGTGCCTTTATATTCAACCTGAAAGGTATAAAAGCGTTTTCCATTAACGACCGCAGTGACTGCGACTTCTTCCGCTTTGACAGTCCCGATCATGCGCTCTCGCTTCCTGAGTGTTTTTGTCTGACTCATCAGTTCAGCGCTGCCGGGAGCAAAGTCACCTTCTTTATTGTTGTTAAATCGTTCTATCAGGCTATCTTTGTGCTCAGCTATTTGTTGTGTCAATAAGCTCACATACGTACCAGGGTGGGTTGAAATTTGTGCGCCCATGTAAACGCCTTCAAGTGCTTGCTCAGGATCAAGCTGGAGGTAGCCCGATTCCAACGCGAATCCGCCCGCAGGAGGCGCATCTTGAGGTGCCCTGAAAAATATAGATTCACTCATCATTCGAATTTTATGGATAGCTCCATCCAGGCCTTTGGCAGAAATCGCGTCGGCCTTCATGCGATATAATGTGTTTTTTGTAGTCAGAAGGTAAGCATTGAGCGTATAAAATTCTTTCAGCCTGGAGACTACTAAAATGCCGCCGTTGCCGAGCGGAACCGTCTTTTGGTATTCGCTTGATGTCCCTTTTGCTGTTCCTTTTTTAAGATCCTCAATATAGCGTTCGACAGTCGATTTTATTTGAGACTTCCCGTTTTTTTCGATCAGCTCAACGTCTTCATTGTATATTTTGTAGTCGGCTAACATTTTAGAGCTCGTGGGGAGTTCCAATTTGAATCTTCCCAAGTAATGCGCCTCCCACTTTTCAGTAGTCATGTAGCTCGTTCTATTTTCTTGCGCTGAGGCTGGCTCGCTATGAGCAGTCGTCAATAGGGCTGCGCATGCGCAAAAATTTATGAATTTTAATAGACCTTTCATGCCGTCTCTACACACCAGGTTTTAACAGGGAGTCTAACTAGGCTCATTGTCCTATGCCAGCTTCCTGGCTGGACAGCAACCTTGCGACGAACTCGAGTAATTGTTTGAGCTTACTGGCCGTATGCCCGGAGGTCAGCCACGCCGGTGCAGAGGTGTAGGAGCGGCTCGTACTGCTCGACTTTCAGGGTCATCCGCTTGGATAGGATTGCGAAGGAGGTCAAGGAGTTGCGGAGCAGAAAACAACAAGGGCCTACGCCAGAAACCAGCGTAAGCCCTTGATCAGAAATGGTGCCCCGAGCCGGGGTCGAACCGGCACGTCCAAAGGACGAGGGATTTTAAGTCCCTTGCGTCTACCAATTTCGCCATCGGGGCGGTAGCGCTGAAGAGCAGGGAATATATACACCCAACCCATCTGAAGCAAGCCCGCAAGATATTGAAATAAGACAAGATCTTGCGTTTCGGGCCGGAAAAACAGGCGGGCCTTGTCTGTTCGTGACTAAGGCCCTTGGTCCGCACGCGATATGCGGATCGAATTAGCCGTTCAGGACTTGCCTCAGGAATGGCGCAGTTTTGCTGGCTGCAACCTTCACAATTTGCTCTGGTGTCCCGGCAGCGACGATCTCGCCTCCCTGATCACCCGCGCCAGGACCGATGTCGATGACCCAGTCACTTTGCGCCACGACGCGCATTTCGTGTTCGACAACCACGACGCTGTTGCCGGCATCCACCAGCAGGTTGAGTTGTTTCAGCAAGCGATCGACGTCGGTGGGATGCAGTCCGGTGGTAGGTTCATCCAGAACGTACAACGTTGCGCCGCGCTGAGTGCGTTGCAGTTCGGTGGCGAGTTTGATGCGTTGCGCTTCGCCGCCCGACAGCTCTGTCGCGGGTTGCCCGAGCCGCAGATAACCCAGGCCGATATCGCGTAGCACGGTCAGAGGCCTTAGTACCGCGGGTTCGTCTTTGAACAGTGCTACCGCGTCATCCACCGTGAGTCGAAGCACTTCGGCGATGTTCAATCCTTGCCAGGTGATGGTCAGGGTTTCAGGGTTGTAGCGTGCGCCTTGGCAGGTGGAGCAGGGCGCGTACACACTGGGCATGAAGAGCAATTCAACACTGACAAAACCTTCGCCTTCACAGACCGGGCATCGGCCTTTGGCGACGTTGAATGAGAACTGACCTGCGTCGTAGCCTTTCTTGCGGGACGTTGGCGTGGCCGCGAATAGCTTGCGCACCTGATCGAAGAGGCCCGTGTAAGTGGCGAGGTTGGAACGTGGGGTTCGGCCGATGGGCTTCTGGTCGACCTTGACGAGTCTGCGAATGGCGTCCAGTCCGTTGGCAACCTTGCCGCTGGCGGATTGCGGAGCGTCATCTTCCAGGCTTGGCGCGTCGCTTTCGGTATTTTCAGCAACATGACCCAGATGCAAACCGACCAGTTCCAGCAGTGCATGGCTGACCAGACTGGATTTGCCCGAACCGGAAATACCCGTGACCGAGGTAAAGCAGCCCAGCGGAAATGCAGCGTTCAGGTTGTTCAGGTTATTACGGGTGACGCCTTCGAGCTTCAGCCAGTCGGTTGCCTTGCGTCGCTTGGGCTTGCCTGTTTTGTGTTCGGCAAACAGGTGCAGCCGGGTTTGCGACTCTTTGACTTTGGCAAGCCCGGCGGGCGGACCGCTGTAGAGAACGCGCCCGCCTTGCTCGCCTGCCGCCGGGCCGACATCGATCAACCAGTCGGCGCGGCGCATGGTTTCCAGATCGTGTTCGACCACAAACAGCGAGTTACCAGCAGCTTTGAGGCGTTGCAGGGCGCTGAATAACGCTTCGCCGTCAGCGGGATGCAGCCCGGCAGAGGGTTCGTCCAGCACGTAGATCACGCCGAACAATTGCGAGCCGAGCTGGGTAGCCAGGCGCAGTCGTTGCAGTTCCCCGGACGACAGGGTGGGCGTACTGCGTTCCAGCGCCAGATAGCCAAGACCCAGATCGGTCAGGGTACTGACTCTCGCCAAAAGATCCTGAGCGATCCGTTGCGCAGCAATGCGTTTCTCGACGGACAGGTCGTCTTCAAGTGGCGCATCGGAGGCAGCCACAGGACGTAGCACCTCAGCCAGTTGCAGCAGAGACATCTGGCCCAGTTCACCGATATCGAAACCGGCAAACTTCACTGACAGCGCTGCCTGCGTCAGGCGCTTGCCGTCACACAGGGCACACGGGCTGCCGATCATGAATTGCGCGACGCGCTTCTTCATCAGGGCGCTTTGCGAGTGGGTAAAGGTGTGCAGCACGTAGCGACGCGCTCCGGTGAAAGTGCCTTGATAGCTGGGTTCAAGTTTCTGTTTCAGGGCCTTGCGGGTTTCCGCAGGTGTCAGACCACCGTACACCGGCACGGTGGGCTGTTCGTCGGTGAACAGAATCCAGTCACGCTGCTTCTTCGGCAGATCGCGCCATGGAATGTCCACGTCGTAGCCAAGGGTGACGAGAATATCCCGCAGATTCTGGCCCTGCCATGCCGTGGGCCACGAGGCGACGGCTCGCTGGCGAATGGTCAGCGAATCATCGGGGACCATCGATTGCTCAGTCACCTCATATACCCGCCCCAAACCATGACACTGCGGGCACGCGCCCTGGGGCATATTGGGTGAGAAGTCCTCGGCATAGAGCATCGACTGTCCGGCGGGATAACTCCCCGCGCGGGAGTACAGCATGCGGATCAGGCTCGACAGCGTCGTGACACTGCCCACCGAGGAGCGGGTGCTTGGCGTGCCACGTTGCTGTTGCAGGGCTACCGCCGGTGGCAGGCCCTCGATGGAGTCCACATCGGGTACGCCAACCTGATCGATCAGTCTTCTCGCATAAGGCGCGACCGATTCGAAGTAGCGACGCTGTGCCTCGGCATACAGCGTCGAGAACGCCAGCGAAGACTTGCCGGAACCGGAGACGCCGGTGAACACCACCAGCGCATCACGGGGTACATCCACGTCAACGTTTTTCAGGTTGTGCTCACGTGCGCCGCGTACTCGCACGAAACCGTTGTGCTGCTGAGGTGCAGCGACGGAGAGGGTCTTTTTGTCGGGAGGGGTGTGCTGTGAAGTCATCGTCCAGCCTTGTCATTGAATAAAGGCGACGGCACGGCCCACGCCTGTTGCTTGAGTTGATTAATCAGTGTCTTTCGGCGCGTGGGCGTTTGCGCCAGGGACCTTTGGCGCATGCCCCTGATCGTCCTGCTGACCACCGGTCTGCGCCTGTTCTTCGCGGGTTTCTTCAGTGCGCTCCTGATGGTCAGCAATGTCCGCCGGGTGCTGCTCGGGGTCGTTGAGATTGTTGCCTGGGAGGTCGCGTTTGTCTTGAGGCATTTGGGTCGTCCAGAAGTGTGCGGGTTAAAAGTCACAGGATTACGATCAGGGAGCGCTGCTGATCGTTCAATCCAATGCATCCATGTGCCGATACATGCGCTTCGTCGGCTGATGATCAATCAGTTCAAACCCGCTGGCCGCTTTCACGGTCCTCCATTTAAGTCGTGCGATGTCACGAACAGGTAGACGATTGATCTGTAGGAGCTGCCGAAGGCTGCGATGGATGGTTGGATCTCAGAGTGTCCGCCTCACAGCCATCGGCAGATCCTACAGAAGGTGCATTCAATACCTTCTGTTTAATAGGGCGTTTCGGTGAATCACGTAGGAATGGTCCTACGGTCTCCAGGCCTATTGTGTGGGTTTTGAGATTGGCTGTTTAATCCGTTTTTTCCTGACCCACTCACGAGCTTGACAGGGAGCAAGCAGATCCATGATCGAAATCGGTAGAAGACTAAGGCAGGAGCGCAAGCGTCTGGGGCTGTCCCAGAAAGCAATGGGCGAGCTGGGTGGGGTCGCCGCCAATGCGCAGGGCAAGTATGAAAGCGGAGAGCGTGCGCCCAGAGCCGACTATCTCGCTGCCCTGGCAGCGGCGGGAGTAGACGTTTTGTTCGTGCTCACCAGCCGTCGTTCAGCGCGTGTCCAGATTGACAGCGCATTCAGTAAAGTTGAATCCGCGCCCATCAATTCTGAGTTGCTGCTGGTCGAAATCCAGCAAGCGGTGCGGCACTTTGTGTCGACTATAGAGGAGCTATCCAGCAGCCCGGTTGCCATCAGCCCTGAAGGAAGCGTCGGCGACCCGAATGTCGAGGAAGAAAAGTAGCACGCTACGGAGTTTGTTCATTCAATAGCGTGAGAGGCAGCAGGCACTGACGGGTCAGGCACTGCCTGAGGATTCCGCCAGCACTTTCTCCGCGAGGCTCTGCAGATAGATGGCCAGCGCTACCTCTTCATGACGTAAGCCTTTACGTTGTCGGGACTTTGGTATCAGCGCAAGCTCTCCCAGCAAAAAGCCCTCCAGCACAGCAGGATGGATGTAGCACTTGCGGCAGACAGCCGGGGTATTGCCCAGTTGCCTGGCGACCTGCTTCACCATATCGACAATGTGTTTTTTTGCGTCGGCCTCCGGTTCCCAGTGCAGTTTGCGGAGGGTGGCGAGTGCCAGCGCGCTGCCTGCCCAGGTTCGGTAGTCCTTCGCCGTGAAATCCGAGCCCGTTAGCTTTTGCAGGTACGCGTTGATATCTGAAGAACTCACGGTATGGCGCTCGCCGTTGTCATCCAGGTACTGGAACAGGTTCTGACCGGGCAATTCCATGCAGCGTTTGATGACCTTGGCCAGGCGTCGGTCAGTCACATTGATCTGGTGCTCGACGCCGCTTTTGCCACGAAACTGGAACAGGATGTCGTTGCCGTGAACTTCGACGTGCTTGTTGCGCAGCGTGGTCAATCCGTAGGAACGGTTATCCCGTGCGTACTGGCTGTTACCGATACGGATCAGCGTGGCATCAAGCAACGAGACAACCGTGGCCATGACCTTGTCCCGGCCAATCCCGGGTTCGGCGAGCTGCGCTTCGATCTTCTTGCGGACCTTTGGCAAGGCCAGACCGAATTCGATCATGCGTGAGTATTTGTTCTCATCGCGAACTTCCCGCCACCGCGCGTGATAGCGGTATTGCTTGCGCCCGCGAGCGTCGCGACCCGTGGCCTGCAAGTGCCCGCGCGGATCCGGACAAATCCACACATCGGTATAAGCAGGCGGGATGACCAGTGCGTTGATTCGTTTGATTTCCGCTTCGTCACGAATTCGTTGGCCGTCTTTGTCGAAGTAAACGAACTTGCCCCGCAGGATCTTTCGGCTGAAACCCGCCTGGGTATCCTCAACGTAATGCAGGTCCGGCGGCAGTTGGTCGATAACGGTCGAGTCAGGCATGGGTTCAATCCACAGGGCAGGTAATTGGATTGACCGCGCTGTTTCTCAAGGGTGCCCAGTATTTACGCTCAGGCCAGCACCGCTACCGATTTGATCTGCGCCCAGAGCTGTCGCCCCGGCACGAGCTGCAACTGATCGCGGGAATAACGGGTGATACGTGCCAGCAACGGCGTACCGGCTGCGTCGAGACGGACCAGCACATGCGCGGCATTGTCTGCGGGAATCTCGCTGACAACCGTGACCGGCAAGCGATTGAGAATGCTGCTTTGGTGGTCGGGTTCCAGACTGAGGCTGATGTCCCGGGCTTGAACCTTGAAGCGCAGCGCTTTACCTGATGGTAGTGGCGTATGGGCAAGACGCATTTGCAGGTCGCTGTGGGGCAGGGCGACGCTGAGTAATTGATACTCGGCATTGTGGGCAATCACCGTGCCTTCAATCACTACGCCCGCGTCGTCCCCCATGGCCATGGGCAGATCCAGCCGCGCCAGGGTTTCGCCAATCGGGCCGCTGGCCAACGCCTTGCCGTCGCTCATCAGCACCAGATGATCAGCCAGCCGCGCCACTTCGTCCTGCGAGTGGCTGACGTAGAGCATGGGGATGTCCAGCTCATCGTGCAGGCGTTCCAGATAAGGCAGGATTTCGCTTTTGCGCTTGCTGTCCAGGGCTGCCAGCGGCTCATCGAGGAGCAGCAGGCGCGGGCTGGTCAGCAGCGCCCGGGCAATACCGATCCGTTGCCGCTCACCGCCGGAAAGTTTGTCGGGGCGTCGTTCGAGCAAGTGCTCGATACCCAGCAGCTGTGTCGCGTGCTGCAGATCCACATGACGCTGATCCGCGGGAATGCGCCGCAGGCCAAACTCCAGATTGCCGCGCACGGACAAATGCGGGAACAGGCTGGCTTCCTGAAAGACATAGCCCAGGGCGCGTTTGTGTGGCGGGACGAACAGACCGTTGGCCGTGTCCTGCCAGACCTCGTCGTTGATCTGGATAAAACCCTGTTCAGGCTTTTCCAAGCCTGCGATACAACGCAGGCAGGTGGTCTTGCCGGAACCAGAGTGTCCGTAAAGCGCTGTCACGCCGCGGCCGGGTAAAACCAGATCGACGTCCACGCTGAATTCCGGGTACTTCACCTGCAGACGGACCTGAATCTCTGAACTCATGAATCAGCTCCAGGCCGTTTTGGTCTTGCCGCTGGAATAGAGCGCCAGAAGAACCAGGAATGAGAACACCACCATTGAGCCAGCGAGCCAGTGGGCTTGCAGGTACTCCATGGACTCTACGTGATCGAAAATCTGCACTGACACGACGCGGGTTTTCTCGGGGATATTGCCGCCGATCATCAGTACCACGCCAAATTCACCCACGGTATGCGCGAAGCCAAGAATGGCACCGGTCACAAAACCGGGTTTAGCCAAGGGCAACACCACGCTGAAGAAGGTGTCCCAGGGATTGGCCCGCAAGGTTGCCGCCACTTCAAGCGGACGCGTGCCGATGGCAGCAAAAGCGTTGTGCAGCGGCTGTACTACGAAGGGCATGGAGTACAGCACCGAACCGATGACCAGACCAGGAAAGCTGAACGTCAGGGTTCCCAGGCCCAGGCTTTGAGTCAACTGACCGACAGTACCGTTGGGGCCGAGCAGCAACAGCAGGTAAAACCCGATCACCGTCGGCGGCAACACCAGAGGCAGGGCGACAATGGCGCCGACAGGGCCTTTGAGCCATGAGCGAGTGTGTGCCAGCCACAGGGCGATGGGCGTGCCGATGACCAGAAGAATCAAGGTGGTCAGGGACGCCAGTTTCAGGGTCAACCAGATTGCAGCAAAGTCGGTGCTGTCGAGCGGCATTTTACAGTTGGTATCCGAAGGACTTGATCACGGCAGCCGCTTTAGGACCTTTCAGGTATTCAACCAGCGCCTTGGCAGCGGCGTTGTCTTTGCCTTTGTTAAGGATCACGGCATCCTGTTTGATCGGATCGTGCAGCTCAGCCGGTACGATCCACGCCGAACCGCCGGTCACTTTACCGTCTTTGTAGATCTGTGACAGGGCCACGAAACCCAGCTCGGCATTGCCGGTGGAAACGAATTGATAGGCCTGAGTGATGCTTTGGCCTTCAACGATTTTCGGTTTGGTTACATCAGTCAGGCCCAGTTTGGCCAGTACCTGGGTAGCAGCGAGGCCGTAAGGTGCGGCTTTCGGGTTGGCAATGGACAAATGCTGATATTGATTTTTCTTGAGGACGTCGCCTTTGGCGTCCACGTAGCCTTCCTTCGCGGACCACAAGGCAAGGGTGCCAACGGCGTAGGTGAAGCGTGAGCCTTTGACGATATCGCCTTCATTTTCCAGCTTGGCCGGGGTGCTGTCGTCGGCGGAGAGGAACACTTCGAACGGCGCGCCGTTCTTGATCTGGGTGTAGATCTGCCC
>NZ_JAWHNU010000064.1:0-31916 GCF_032582135.1 Pseudomonas syringae group sp. J309-1
GAGGCGGGTGGGAGCTCCCAGTACCTTCAATCGAAGGGGCACGGAGTTCTGTACGACGCCTGAGGCTCGGCGGACGATATAAGTTGCCTCAATAGTTTTCCCAATATTTGCTTCAATTATCGCTTTTGAAAAAACAACTGATAATTCTTTGCCCTCATCAATACTAGCTACTACCTTTTCTTTAGTGTCACCTGCCTTAGGGCCTGTAAGGCTAAACAGGATGAAGTCGTTTGATTTCAAACTCGCGTCGGCGGCTACTACGAAGGTCGCGCCGTTGACTACGTCAGCAGGCGAGAGGGTGTCTCCCTTGGCTTCTTTAATTCGTGGCTCAGGCAGTGGGCTCAATACCGTTTCTTTAACGATGAATGAGAGCTTTCGTGATGTGTACTTTTGATGGCGACGCTCTACCTCGTACCAGACGCTGACCTGAGTATTGACGCTCGCCAGAACGATGCTTTTCAACACTCTGAAAATAATCTCACGATTTACCGTACCGCTGTTTATGGTCGTGTAAGTACTGAAATCACCCTCCGGCGAACGTCCGGTCCAGTACAGGGTGACTTTGTCGCCTGATTCCATCCCGTTGTAGGGCTGAATGCGAACTTTGGCTTCAAGCACTAAATCAGCTGGATCAAGTACACCATCAGCATCTACGTTATCCACGCCCGGTGCAGGCAGTGGCGCGCTGGTGTCATGGCTTACCTTCAAGTCCAGCGTCGGTGATTTGAAAAAGGCTTTCATGAACGTATTGATCGTGTAGTACACCTGCACTGTGCCGCCGGCCAACACGCTGACTTTGTCCTGTGGTATCCGAAATTCCAATACTCTGCCGATATCATCACGAGTTAGGGTTCTGAGTTCTTCGTGCATTACGTTAGCACCGCTGGCCGCTTTTCCTACCCATACCAGTGTGACGTCATTACCGTCAGCCATGAAGTAATAGGGCGGGATCAACGCTGCGACATCTCGCGACGCGGGATCAAGGACGTTGCCGTTAGCCGCAGGTACGCTTGGTGCTTGTAGTTGCTGCGGTTCGCCAATGACTGTTAAGGATAAGCTTTTGGAGCGCAGCATTACGCCGCCCGCTTTTTTAACCGTGTATTTGAAACGCGCACGACCTTGAGCGATGGGCATGAACTGTTCAAATGGCAGCAGGAACTCAACAAAACTTGACGGGTTCTCCACAACTTTAGTAGCTACGTAAGGCTCCAATTCGATGCCTTCAGCCGTGTTGCGCTGCACCACTAGCGTGATTTCGTCACCTTGAATAATTTGCGGGTCCGGGACCACAAGTGCTTGAACAGAGGCACCTGCAAGTTTATCCAGATCAAGTATGAGATTCGCGGCTTGGGGCGCTACAGGTGCAGGAAGACTAGAATTGCCTGCTTCAACTTCTGTATAGGTCGGTTGTGACCACCGAGACCAGTTATTGACTATGTCGCGAATTTCATAGCGTACCTCAAGCATGTCAGAGTCGCCCGCTGCTTCGATGACGCGTCTGGGGACAGGTATCACAATGGGCTGACCGATGTTCTCATCTGACTCAAGACGATAAGAAACCAGTTCGCCGTTCCATGACAAAATAATATTGTCACCTAGTGTCATGTTTACGTAGGGGGCAACGGTCACACTCACGCCTTCCGGTGAGGTAATGATCCCGGAAGGGTGAATGGTGGGCTTAAGCAATCCATCATTTTCATAGGGGGTGCTGGGGTCGGGATCTCTGCCACCGGGGATAGATAACTTAACGACGACGTATGTTGGTGCCGACATTTCCGCCGTATTAGAGGGAAAGGGTGTGTAGGCATATTGCACGCTTACCGTACCTTGTTCGATCCATCGCGTGTCCACATACAGAGAAAAAATACCATTGGTGTCTGGTGCGTCTGGAGAATGAATATAGGTGTCTACAGGATCTTTGTGATCCCCCCAATAAAGATCAATACGATCCTTTGGATGCATTTCAATGGGTCCGATTAATACTTCTAAAGCCTTTGTGGGATCTGCAATGTCCACGTCACCTACACCTCCTGCGTTATGGCTTAGAAGGGTAGGCTGCGGAAGTGATTTTAAAATTTTTTGCGCATTCATTATGTATTCCATCCTTTGAAGGAGGCAGGAGTATTCCCTGCCTCGCAGTTGTTAATTATCGAAATTCGTGATTAAGGGTAATTGCAGGTGTTGCCGCGTCGCATATCTACATAAACGCTAGCTCGCTTGGAATTACCTTGGCCTTTGTCGCTTTGTACGTGAAAAAAAGCTTCAGCATGACCGTAGCAGTGTCTGATTAGTCGCTCTCGAGGAACAAGAATGTTGTAGCCGTTCACAACGTCGATCTCTGTAAGTTTCGGCGAGGTGTGCGTCCATACGAATTTTTGCTCACCGCCTACAAGGTCATCATATGCTTCATAGGTGAAAACAATGGTTTGTCCTGCTTCAATATTTGTATACGGCTTGATATAAACAGGAGCGCCATTGGCTGCGAGCTCTTCGTTAATAGCGCCATTTTCGTTAAGTGCTGTGAATTGCGGAGCGTCCGGCCCGTCGGGGCCGCCCGGCAACTCATCTCTGGATTGAACAATAATCCCCTGTTCAGGAGCTGTAGAAGTATTGGGATTTCCTGAGCTTTTGACTGTGTAATACACACGAATGTCATTGCCGGTGCCGACGGGTCTGAATTTGCCGTTCTGAGCGGTCAGCAATAGCGGGCGACCAGCGGCTACGTCGGTGTTGGAAATGCGGTAAGGTTGCTGCAGAACTTCTTGTCCCCCCCAATAAATATCAATGGTTTGTGATGCCTGAAACCTGTCATTCCAGTTAATGATGATGGTCGCATCCAGTTCATAGTCATTGACATCGATAAAGTTATCTTCATCGTTTGGTAGACTGCTCCCGCCCCTGACCGTTGCTTTGTCCAATACCCCTGGAACGGGTAGCTCTACGTTTACAACTACTTCAAGAGACTGTGAGAAACCAACGATATGGCCGTCACGGATAACGTCATATTTAAGTTCGCGAAGACCATTGCCTGCTTTTTCGATGGTCTCGTAAGACACATAAAAAAGTAGAACAAAAGGCTCCTCGAGATCTTCCGGAGCCACCGGATAAGGTCCCAGCGCCTGGCTACCCCAGTGGAGCACTATTTCATCGCCCTCAATGATTACCATGGACGACGGAATTTTTACTTCGACACTCTCCTTCGCATCACTGTAATCGATGATGCCGTCATAATTTTCGATGACCGGTGGCAAAAGGTCAGGTGTGATATCCGTCAGAAATAGAGGGATGGTTACCTTGCGAGAGTCTGGGGAGACATTACCAGCTCGATCAGTCACAGTATAAAAAGTAGCGCCTGCGGAGTTGCCCAAGGATGTCAAAAATGCTTTTTCGAAGTCTACCTCGATTGGGGTGTCCTCCTCTTCATCGCCTGTCAGGGTTACTTCAGGACCGGCCACCGCACCCCAGTAGGTTTTGATAATGTCTCCTCTGCTAAGTCCGGTATAGCCGAAAATTTTGCCTGTCAGCACGTCACCCATTTCACTGAGTTCTGCAGCAGTCAATCCATCTTTTGCCTCGTCAGGGAACTCCATAAAACCCAATTGGTGGGCGCCCGGTGGTGTTCGGTCCACAATGAGCTGCCTAACCGCAGAAGGACGAGTACCGCCGCCAGGATTTGCCTGTACAAGGTAGATTAGGTCATAGAGGCCATCTTCTTTCAGCGAGGTGTCTGTCGGAATATCCAGCGTTAACATGGTTCCCGCAGGTGGGATGGAAGTGAGTTTTTCGGGTTCTCCAAGAATGTCATCGCCGAGTTTAAGCTGATAGCTGTCGTTTATCTTAGGATCGTCCCAGATAGGGATGCTAACGGAAACATTAGGAATCAGATCATCTGTTTTTATTAGCCCATCCAATGGATCTGCAACGGGGACGGTAGGTTTTGGCAGTAAGTCATCCTGTCTTGGACGACGAGTGGTTAAGGAGCGTGTTCTATTATGCATGATAGATTTCCATCTATAATTAAAAGTCGATAAGCGTCACGACGCATGATCCATGAGAGATCATATGTATGCCTCGGAAAGCGATTTTTGTGTTCTGTAGATAGACTTCTCGATCTATCTGAATTTCAACTAATAGTAAATTTGGGTCGGCGTCAATGATTTTGTAGGTAATTATTTTTTACCTGCGTGGCTCTTAGCTGTGGTGAGGATTTGAGGTTTGATGTGCGGTTGAGTAAATGAGGATAGAGGCTCTCCGTCCGTAGGATTTCTTTTATATCCCAATAGGAAGTTTCCTACAATTTTCCTGATTTCCGTTACTGGTGTAAGAAGATTCTTTGTCGATAATTACCAGTCTTTATCGAGAGGAAATTACCGTGAGTTTTATCGGGAAGTCGAACGTTTTATGGTGTGCGAGTTTGGGGGTGTATTCATTTTCATGTTCTGTGGGGGCTAATGTAGAGACGCTGCAGCAAGTGATTGACAATGGCTACAGTTTTATTGATTCGACAATTCTGCCTGATAGTTATCTCCTTAAAAATCGCTCTCTTTTGGAGGCTGATAATGCCACACTAAAGACTCTGGTCTCCCAAAACTCGAAGGTATCCCTGAAAAATGATACTCATGTGCACGGCGAGCTCAGGCTTGAGCATGGTAGTACTTTTGAGGTTAGCGAAAGCTCAATCAATCATACTGTTGGCAGCATTGCGATGTACGTGGGCGAGGGCTCAAAAGGTGTAATTGCCAACAGTAACGTCGTGGGCATTGGGTTAGCTCTCAGCGTAAATAAAGGAGGGGAGTTAGCAATCGTAAATACAGTCATTAAAGCGCACAAAGCTTTAGACATTCATACGGGGTGGGGGCTTGGTGTTTTTGGATCTAAGGTGGATGTGTCCGCCGGAAGCCGGATAGAAGGACTTGCGAACGGCATTCACGTCTCCTTGCCCACGCAGGGTGATGTAGATTATGTCACTAGCTATTTGTCGATCAGTGACTCGCATGTGCAGTCGTATAATGAATCTGCCATAAAGGTTGCAGGCCTCTACGGGCTAGGTGTAGTTGCAAATATCGACGTGCTTGATAGCTCCACCATCATTGGCGGTAACGGTAATTTGCTGGAGGTTGTAGATAACAGCACAGCCAACTTCAGTGTCGATAACAGCACCCTCAACGGCAACCTCGTTGCCGACACCACCAGCACCCTGAACGTTACCCTGCAACGCAACGCCCAACTGACCGGCAACATAATCAACAGCGATAAGTTGGCGATCAACTCCGGTGCGAGCTGGACACTGGCGGATAGCAATCAGGTGAATTCGCTGGCGATGAGGGGCGGGCGAGTGAGTTTCGGCGAGGGAGCGCACAAGACGCTGACCTTGGGCGAACTCTCCGGTCGCGGAACCTTTGATATGCGGGTCAATCTGGATGAACGCCAGGGCGATTTACTGCGGGTCGAGGGCCAGGCGAGCGGTAATCACGGTTTGCGCGTGAAAAATACAGGTGTTGAGGTGGTCGACCCCGACATGCAGCGGTTGCTGCTCGTGGACACCGACGGGGGCGATGCGCAGTTCAGTCTTTTGGGCGGGCGTGCGGATCTGGGCGTCTATTCCTACGAGCTGGAGCAGCAGGGCGATGACTGGTTTATCGTCGGCTCGGGCCGGGGCATCAGTCCTTCAACTCAAAGTGTGCTGGCGCTGTTCAACGCAGCCCCGAACATCTGGAGCAGTGAGTTGAACACGTTACGTAGCCGCATAGGCGAGGTGCGTGGCCATGAAAAGGGTGGCGGCTGGATGCGGGCGTATGGCAGCCGATTCAATGCCAGCACCGGTGATGGGGTTGATTATCGAAATAATCAGAGCGGCCTTACATTAGGGGCCGATGCACCGCTGCCAGTGAGCGTCGGGCAGTTGTCATTGGGCTTGATGGCGGGTTACAGCAAAAACGATCTGGCAATCGGGCAAGGTACCAGCGGCAAGATCGGCAGTTACTATGTGGGCGGTTACGGTACCTGGCTGCTGGACGACGGCTATTACCTGGACGCGATTCTCAAGCTCAACCGGTTTCGCAATGAATCCAGAGTCGCCATGAGCGATGGTGCGAAAGCCAAGGGGAATTATGAGAGTACCGGTCTTGGTGGATCGCTGGAGTTCGGCAGAAACATCCGCTTTGCCGATGGCTACTTCCTCGAACCCTATGCGCAGTTTTCCAGCGTTTGGGTGAAAGGCGACAGCTATGCGCTGGATAACGGTATGCAGGCACGCAATAACCAGACTCAATCGGTATTGGCCAAGGTCGGAGCATCGGCAGGGCGCAGCATTGCCCTCAAGGATGGCGGCGTGGTGCGCCCCTATCTGCGACTGGCAGCGGCTCAGGAGTTCTCACGTGATAACGAGGTCAAGGTCAACTCCACCCGTTTCGACAATGATCTGTTCGGCTCTCGAGCCGAAGTGGGGGCCGGGGTTTCGGTGTCCTTGTCGGAGCGTCTGCAGTTGCATGCCGATTTCGATTACATGAAAGGCAAGCAGGTCGAGCAGCCATGGGGCGCGAATGTGGGGTTGAAGTTCGCCTTTTGATCTACCTGCGCCCTGCGTAAAGAGGGCGTTAGTCTGCAAAAAACATCACAGAGGTGAATGACCCCCGGCGAGCAATCGTCGGGGGTTTTTACTTTTATGGACTGTCAGGCATTGACTGCCGGGCTACTCGGACCATTCCTCCGTTGTGCTCTCTGCCTGGCAGGCGCTGGATCACGATTGACCGTGACACGTATCGCAGGAGAAGTACCAATCAGATACTCGTCGCGATGCACCTCATAGTAAACGTCCACCAGACCATACTGGGCCTGAGTGATCAGGTCGTAGCTGACGCACAGAACTCGTACCGTACTGTCCTTGCTGATGTCGCGTAGGCGAATCAGGGTCGAGGATTTGTTCTGACCCCAATAAAACACAAGCGTATCGCCGAGGCGCATTTTCTCCGAGCCGGGAATATTGACGTGGACCCCGGCGTTGGCCTGTTCATAGCTGACGGTGTTGGGCTTGACGTTCGCCAGCCTGGGCGCCTTCAGATAACGGGATATATTCAAGTCGGGGTGCTGTACTGACACAGTGGAGTCCGCGCCTTCTGGCAGTGGGTTAATAGTGACAAGTGTTAGTTCCGGGGCATGCTCTTGCTTAAGCGGCGAGGGCTGTTCGCTGGCTTGGTCGACGGTGGATTTTATATTGGTGGGTGCGTCGGGTGTGAACTCTTCGTTCATCTTTTCGTCCTGAATGACAGATAGATTTTAAATGTGTTGTTTAACTTGTCGCGTTGCGTCCATGGCTTGTGTTGGGTGTATTAGAAGATGTCGTGTTTGCGAGGTCAAGTCAGACGCTTCCGATAAATGGCTCATACCATTCGGTGTGGTGGAGAATAGTTTTGTTTTGTGAAGTGCAAGCATGTGCGCGGATTTTTCCCGCATACTTATAATAAAAATCCCGCACGCAAACGCGTACAGGATTTTTGTTTTGCTATTCAAATGAGTGGCTGCGATGTTAGCGCTGCATTGTGATCTCAACTGACTGCGCAAGAATCGAGCGGTTACCCGCACGGTCGGTTACGTGGTAAGTAATATTTACCCGGTCACTGAACAGGCCTTCAAGAAACTCCTGAGTGAAGGAAATTTCGATGGGAGTGGTTGTAAGATTTTCCGGTTGAACGCGGTAGGTTGGACCTTGAATCCCGTTGCAGACCGTCTGGATCAAGTCGCCGGGTTCCATGCCTGCGTAGCTTGGGATTTTTGCATTCAGGAAGTCCCCAAAGCTGACGCTTGCGAACATGGCAGGCGCAAGCAGAGCAGCGCCTGGCGGGGTTCGATCGACGATCAGCGCGGTGGTTGCAGAGTCATTACTCACTAGACTTTTATCGTTGGTGGCCCTCAGGCCCAAGCTGTAAATACCTTCATTCAGCAGGTGTTCGGGATCGAGGACCATTGAGATAATATCCCCTGAAGTGTCGCTGTCGGACATTGTCCAGATTGCGCCGACCAATTCTCCATTCAACATCAGCTGCATGTAATAGCCGGGTTGCATTCCTTCCCAAATACGAATCTCTACATCAATAGGGTTGTTTAACGTGCTTATCCTCAGCAGTCCGTCAATAGGATCCGCAGCGGGGACGAATGGGGTTGGAAGTTCGTTTTTTTTAATGCTATTGCTCATTTTTGATTCTCCAGATCACGCCTCTAATTCAGCGTAACCATCAATTAATTAAAATACTCAGAACCCACCCCTGAAAAATATCCACTTGTGCAGTAGTTATCTATGTGAGGTGAACTCTGAAAATCAACTAATCGGAACCCGCTCTGCCTGTCAACGCCACGCACACCAAAAATCAACCAAACACACCCTATCTATTTACTTTCAGAAGTTGCCTACAATCTACTTCATTAATTGTGTAGTCCTGGGGGATCGCTTTACGCTTCAATAGCCAATAAAAAACCCCGGCAGAACATGTCTGTCGGGGGTTTTTTGATAACGCTCAATAATCAGCGGTTGAAGCGTTCCACCAGTGAGTACTGAGAGTTGGCGGTGTCAGTCAGTTCGCCGCTGAGGATGGCCGAGCGTTGCGCTTCGCCGGAGGTCTGGTCGGCAAGGTGCGCGATGGTGGCGATGTTGCGGCTGATCTCTTCGGCGACCGAGCTTTGCTCTTCGGTAGCCGCGGCGATCTGGGTGGTCATGTCGGTGATGTTGGCGACGGCTTCGCTGATGCCGACCAGCGCTTCATCGGCTTCCAGCACTTTGGCGACGCCTTCTTCCGCCTGACGATGGCCGGTGTTCATGGTCTGCACGGCGGCGTTTGCCGTGCTTTGCAGCTTGGCGATCAGACCGTGGATCTGCCCGGTGGACTCGGCGGTGCGCTGCGCCAGTTGGCGAACCTCGTCCGCGACGACGGCGAAGCCGCGACCCATTTCCCCGGCGCGTGCTGCTTCTATGGCCGCGTTGAGGGCCAGCAGGTTGGTCTGGTCGGCGATGCCTTTGATCACATCGACCACGCCGCCGATTTCATTGCTGTCCTGAGCCAGTTGGGTGACCGTCAGGCCGGTTTCGCCAACGGCCCGCGACAGCCGTTGAATGGCTTCGCGGGTTTCCCCGGCGATGTCGCGGCCGCGACTTGTGAGCTGGTTGGCTTGCTGAGTGGCATCGGCCGTGCGCTGCACGTGGCTGGCGACTTCCTGGGTGGTAGCGGCCATCTGATTGATAGCGGTGGCAACTTGCTCGGTCTCGACGCGCTGGCGTTCCAGACCACTGGAGCTGGAGTTGGCCAGGCTGTTGGACTGGCGCGCCTGACCGGTCAGTTGTTCGGCGGTGTCCTGCAGACGCGTCAGGCAGGTTTTCAAACGTGCTTCCTGACTGAGGATCGACATTTCCAGACGGGCCTGCGGGCCGCGGCTGTCGGTGTACATCTGCGCGATCAGCGGATCAGAAGTGGTCTGCTCGGCCAGGCGCAGCAGTCGCTTGATGCCACGTTGCTGCCAGGACAGGCCCAGCAGGCCCAGCGGCACCGACAAACCGGCAGCCAAGGCGAAGCCCCAGGTGGTGTTGAGCCATACGCCGATCAGGAAGCTGAGCTGACTGACGAGGATGAATGGCAGCCAGTCCTGTAATACCGGCAGCCATTTGTCACGACCTGGAATGGCTGATTTTCCATTGTTCAGGCGGCCGTAAAGGGCTTCGGCCCGCCTGATCTGCTCAGCAGTCGGTTTAACCCGTACTGATTCGAAACCCACGACTTTCTGGTTTTCGAACATTGGCGTGACATAGGCGTTAACCCAGTAATGATCGCCATTCTTGCTGCGGTTTTTGACGATGCCCATCCACGGCAGGCCTTGCTTGAGCGTGCTCCACATATGTTCGAAAACCGCTGACGGTACGTCTGGGTGGCGAACGGTGTTGTGGGGCGCGTTTAGCAGTTCTTCCCGAGAGAAACCACTGATTTCAACGAAGGCGTCGTTGCAGTAGGTGATCACGCCGCGGGCGTCTGTGGTTGAAATCAAACGCTGTTGTGCTGGGAATGTCCGTTCGCGTTGAGTGATGGGCTGGTTATTACGCATGAGCTGTCCGATCCGCTGGGGCTTTGTGACGTTATCGACAAAAATACTCATTTATTGAGCGTTTTTGCCAAATGACCCACAAGTCACGGACGCCAATGACTGGTTTAGCGGTTAAAAACCGGATATGTGAAGAGGCTGAAATGCAGCAGATTGAGCCCGAAATGTGTCGCCACTGCTGCCTGTAGTCCGCCAAAGCGATAGGCAAGGCCATACCCTGTTCCGGCGATCCCTGCGAGAAGTGCCCACTGCCATCCGCTGCCCAGATGGGCCAGGCCGAACAATAATGACGCCGCACTAAGCGCCAGCGTTGGCCCGTAAGGCAAGCGTTGCAGCAGACGTTGCAAACCGCCTTGCAGATAGGCGCGAAAGAACAGCTCTTCAGTGAGGGTGACCAGTAACAGATTGTTCAACAGCCATAGCACGCCTTGCGCTGGCCATTTGGGCGACCAGCCGGTGACGCCCAGCATGACTGCCAGTGTCATGCAGACCGCGCTAGTGCCAAGCAAGGTCAGCACTGCGGTTTTCAATGCTCGCCTTGCAGGTATCGCCGGTAGCAGCCACGGACAGGCCAGCACGATCCAGAAGCCGATCAGTGGTTTGTCCAGATAGAAGTACATCGAGAAGGGTGCTGCTTCGGGGGAAAGGCGTTGAGCCGCGATGACCCGCTCACTGAAGAAGCCGGGCAGCCAGTGAATCGCCAACCCGAAGGCGAGGGCGATGAACAACCCGTGACCGAAGCACACGATCGTCCGCTGGCTGAATTGCGTCACGCAGATGCCTGCCATTACCAGCAGCCCGAAAGTCACCGCTGCTGGCAGGCTGAGGTCGCCAAAGCTCAGGGCAATGCAATAGCCGAGGGTGAGTAAAGTCAGACTGGTCCAGCGTATCGCCGGCATGGTTGCTCCTGGAATCCGTTCGCGCGTGTCGCTTCGGGCCGCTTGCAGAGTGCTGGTGTTTAAGCGGGCGCCAAGCTTCACTGATCCTGCGTGATCATTTCCAGTTCTTTTGTCAGTTTTGTCTGAGGGAAAGTTTTGTCGGATGTTTCCGCAAGTCAAAAAAAGGCCGCTTGCGAGGAAGCGGCCTGATGGATGCGCAGCGTGAATCAGTCCTTGAGCGTTTCCACCTTGCGTGGGGCCATGAAGTACATCCAGGTCAGGGCAATGAAGTACATCGCCGGGATCATGGTGAACAGCACGCTGTAATTGTTGTTGGTCGCGGTCAGAACGGCGCCCACGATCTGGGTCATGAACATCCCGCCGATTGCAGCGCACATGCCGCCGAAGCCGAACACGGTACTCATCAGATGTTTAGGCGTGTAGTCCATCACCAGACTCCAGATATTGGCAGTCCAGGCCTGATGCGCACCCACGGCGAGGGAGATCGCTAATACTGCGACCCAGAGTCCACTGGCGTTGGCGGCAAAAATCACGCTGCAGATGGTGATCGCAAATATCAGCATCGACAGCAAACGGGCGGTTGTGGCGCGCATGCCTCGGCCGATCAGCCATGACGAGAGAATGCCGCCGCCTATGCTGCCGAAGTCAGCGGTCAGCCAGATCAGGATCAACGGGATGCCCATCTGGGTCACGCTGATACCCAGGTTGTATTGCTGATTGAGAAACGGCGGCAGCCAGTACAAGTAGAACCAGAACACAGGCGCTGTCAGCGAGTAGGCAATGGCGAAGGCCCAGGTGCCGCGCATTTTCAGGATGTGCGAGAAGGGCACTTTGACCGGCTCGGGTTCAGGGTTCTGATTGATGTAATCCAGTTCGGTCTGGCTGACGCTCGGGTGGTCTTCGGGGTTGTAGTACTTGAGGCGCCAGGTCACGACCCAGAACAGGCCGAGCAAGCCCATGCTGACGAACGCGGCTTGCCAGCCCCAGATGGTCAGAATGAACGGCAGCAGCGCAGGGGTGAGCATTGCACCGACGTTGGTCCCGGCATTGAAAATGCCGGTGGCAATGGCCCGTTCACCTGCGGGGAACCACAGCCGCGTGGTCTTGACGCACGCCGGGTAGTTGGCGGCTTCTGTCAGGCCGAGAATGAACCGGCAGATCATGAAGCCTGTGGCCGAAGTGGCCAGACCATGGGCACCGGTGGCAACACTCCACAACAGTACGGCGAGGAAGAAGGCGCGTTTCACGCCGACCCGGTCGATGAAGCGACCTTGCATGAGGAAGCCTGCGGCGTAACCCACCTGGAACCAGAAGTTGATGTTGGCGTAATCCATCGCCGTCCAGCCCATTTCCTTGGCCAGGATGGGCTGCATGACACCCAGGGCGGCGCGGTCGATGTAGTTCAGGGTGGTCGCAAAAAATACCAGCGCGAGCATGCCCCAGCGAACTTTACCGACGGCCATGGCACCGCGGATTTTCTCGCCCATACTGGCATGCGGATGAGCGACGTTAGCCGTCTTGGCGGCAGAGTGTGTGTGAATCATGGTTAAGCCGTCCGTTCCAGGATTCAGGCAAGTGGCCCTGAATCAGGCTATAAAAGCCAATCTGTGAAAGCGTCTCGAATCGTGGCCGAAGAGGGCCGCAGTGCTCTACAACGACGGTTACGCCGCAGGAGCTAATTTCGTGGGCGCTGGATTTTAATCAGGCTGAAGCCGATCCGATACGCGTTTTTATCAATGCGGGCGATAGAGAGGTATTTATCGGCTTGCGAGCCAGGGCTGAGTAGCCAACAGGACCGGGACGGAAGCGGGGGGAATCAATATATGAAGGCATGTGCGTGACCCTGTTTTTGAAATTGTTATGGTGTGCTTGCAAGGGTGTTATCAACTTCAGGCGGTTGGCCTTGTTCGACAATGTGCTGCTGATGTTGAGCACGGCCGACAAAAGCGTCAATCAGACAAATCTGCTTTTGGGCGATTATCGAACATTAAACTAACTGTCTGGTACATTATGAATTGCGATGGCCGTTGGCCGGGAGAATAATTCAGTTACCCCCCGTCCGTACTTTTGCCGTCCCTGCGTTCGGGGGGCATTTGAAATGCGATCCGCAGAGGTCGCGATCTCACAGGAGTCAAACATGCAACGTTCGATTGCCACCGTTTCCTTGAGCGGAACCCTGCCGGAAAAACTCGAAGCCATCGCCGCTGCCGGCTTTGACGGTGTCGAGATTTTCGAAAATGACCTCCTTTACTACGATGGCAGCCCCCGCCATGTGCGGCAGATCTGCGCCGATCTGGGCATTGCCATTACCTTGTTCCAGCCTTTCCGGGACTTCGAGGGCTGCCGCCGCGACCGTTTGCCCCGCAACCTGGACCGCGCCGAGCGCAAATTCGATTTGATGCAGGAACTGGGCACCGATCTGGTGCTGGTCTGCAGCAACAGCGCCGCCGACTCTCTGGGGGACGAACATATCCTGCGTGATGACCTGGCGATGCTGGCCGAGCGTGCGGGTGCCCGTCAGTTGCGAGTGGGCTACGAAGCGCTGGCCTGGGGCCGGCACGTCAACACCTGGCAACAAGTCTGGAATCTGGTGAAACAGGTCGATCATCCCGCCTTGGGCGTGTTGCTCGACAGTTTCCACACCTTGTCCCTCAAGGGCGATCCGAGCGCGATTGCGCAGATCCCCGGCGACAAGATCTTCTTTGTGCAAATGGCAGACGCGCCGATTCTGGCCATGGACGTCATGGAGTGGAGCCGTCACTTCCGCTGCTTCCCCGGCCAGGGAGAGTTCGATCTGCCGGGCTTCCTCGCACCGATTCTGAAAACGGGTTACACCGGGCCGCTGTCGCTGGAAATCTTCAATGACGGCTTCCGTGCCGCGCCGCCGCGTTCCAATGCTGCCGATGGCTTGCGTTCGTTGCTTTATCTGGAAGAGAAAACCCGGCTGTTGCTTGAGCAGCAGAATGAACCCGTTGCCAAGGACCTGTTGTTCAGCCCGCCACCTGCCAGCACTTACAACGGCGTCGAGTTTCTCGAGTTTGCGGTGGACGACGCTCAGGGCGCGCGCCTTGCCGGTTGGCTGAGTAATCTCGGTTTCGCCAGGCTTGGCCAGCACCGGTCCAAAGCGGTCAGCCTGATGGGGCAGGGCGATATCAAGATCGTGCTCAACGCCGAACCTTATTCATTTGCTCACAGTTTTTTTGAGGCCCACGGTCCTTCGCTTTGCGCCACTGCCTTGCGTGTCGAGAACGGTTCGGCAGCGCTGGAGCGTGCCCAGGCGTTCAAAGGTCAGCCGTATCGCGGGCTGGTCGGGCCTAACGAGCGGGAAGTGCCATCGGTACGCGCGCCGGATGGCAGCCTGATTTACCTGGTCGAGCCTGCTGTGCCGGGTGAATCGATATACGACATCGACTTCATGGTTAACCCGAACGCACAGGCCGGTGGCGGCCTGCAGCGCATCGATCACATGGCCATGGCGCTGCCCGCCGACAGCCTGGACAGTTGGGTGCTGTTCTATAAAAGTCTGCTGGATTTCGAAGCCGACGACGAAGTCGTTCTGCCCGACCCTTATGGTCTGGTGAAAAGCCGGGCGTTGCGCAGCCGTTGCAGCACAGTGCGTTTGCCGCTGAATATTTCGGAAAATCGCAACACGGCAATCTCTCACGCACTGTCCAGTTATCGAGGCTCAGGCGTGCACCACATCGCTTTTGCCTGCGAGGATATCTTTGCCGAAGTCAGCCGCGCCAAAGAGGCTGGCTTGAAGCTGCTGGACATCCCGCTCAATTACTACGACGATCTGGCCGCGCGCTTTGATTTCGATGACGAATTCCTCAGCGAACTGGCTTATTACAACGTGCTTTATGACCGCGATGCCCAGGGTGGCGAGCTGTTTCACGTGTACACCGAGCCGTTCGACGATCGTTTTTTCTTCGAGATCCTGCAGCGCAAGAATGGCTATGTGGGTTACGGCGCCGCCAACGTTGCAGTACGTCTGGCAGCCATGGCCAAGACACGCAGCGGAGCCGCTCGTCAGGCCCGGCTCTGATCCATGTAGCGCAGTCATTTTGAGCCTCGAGGGCGGCACCAGGACTATGAGAAACATAGCACCGCCCCGATCCGACCGTGGTATGCCGCTGAAATGACAACTATTGATGAAAGTGCCGTGATCGCCCCGGTTAGAACAACGGCGACAGGGCGCAAGAATAATCCGGAAAAAACCCGGGATGACATCCTTCAGGCAGCCATTGCCGAGTTCGTCGCCCAGGGTTTGTCCGGCGCGCGTGTCGACGCTATCGCCGAGCGTACAAAAACCTCCAAGCGGATGATTTATTACTACTTCAACAGCAAGGAGCAGTTGTACGCCGAGGTGCTGGAAAGGCTTTATGGCGACATTCGCCGCACGGAAAGCGGACTCAATCTGGATGCGCTGGAGCCCATGCAGGCCATTGAGCGGCTGGTGGAGTTCACCTTCGATCACCACGACCGTAACGTCGACTTCGTGCGGATCGTGTGTATCGAGAACATCCACAACGGCGAGAACGTCAAACAGTCACCGACCATCCGCCAGTTGAGCCAGAACATTGTCAGCATTCTCGACAATATTTTGCGTCGCGGCGAAGCGCTAGGAGTGTTTCGCCAAGGCGTGAACGCTATTGATCTGCATCTGATGATCAGCTCGTTCTGTTTCTACCGGATCTCGAACCGCCACACCTTTTCCGAGATCTTCCAGATCGAATTGGTCAACGATGAGATCAAACAGCGGCACAAGGCGATGCTGTGTGATTCGGTGAGTCGATACTTGCGGCCTTGATCGCGGTCCCACTGAATCGCGCCAATATTGGGGTTGGTGCAGAACCTGTGGGAGCAGAGCTTGCTCGCGATTCAGGCGCCTCGGTTTCCGATCGAACTCCGAGCTGACTGAATCGTTGGAATGCCGCCCAAACTAAGCTCTGCTCCCCCAGGGGAATGTGGCATCTGGAGATATCAGGTCAACCCAGTGATCAATCACCCATCCTCGCAAAGTGATCCTGCATCCGCCCGGCATTTGCAGTCTGGCCGCTGAACAATTCAAAAGCCTTCACCGCCTGAAACACCGCCATGGTGCCTCCGTCCAGCGTGCGGCAACCCAAGGCGCGGGCGTGTTTGAGCAGTTCGGTTTCAAGCGGGAAATAGATAATTTCTGCGACCCACAGGGCCTTATGCAACAGCTCGGGAGGTAGCGGTGTACCAGGCAGTTTGGTCATGCCGACCGGGGTGGTGTTGACCAGGCCATTGGCAGCGGCCATGGCTTCACGCAAATCCCGACCGACCAACGCCCGGTTCGCGCCGAAGTGGCTGTTCAGGTTATCCACCAGGCCTTGGGCTCTTGCCGGGTCCACTTCGAAAATACTCAGTTGTTCGACGCCTTCGGCCAGCAAGGCATGGGCCACTGCGGCGCCCGCGCCACCGGCACCCATCTGCACCACGCGCTGGCGGGGCACGTCATTGAGTCCGCGACGGAAACCTTCGGCGAAACCCAGGCAATCGGTGTTGTGGCCAATCCGCTGACCATCTTTGAACAGCACCGTGTTCACCGCGCCGATACCCCGGGCCTCAGGCGAGAGGTCATCCAGTAGCGGGATAACCGCCTGTTTGCAGGGAAAGGTAATGTTCAGCCCGGTGTAGCCCATGCGCTGCGCGCTGGTGATCAAGTCGGGCAGGGCGGTGATGTCGAGTTTGAGCGCATCGAGGTCGAGCAGTCGATACAGATAACGGATACCTTGGGCATCGCCTTCGTGCTCATGCAGCGCCGGGGTGCGCGAGGCCTGGATACCCGAACCGATGAGGCCGGCGAGAATGGACGGTTTACGAATGAAAGTCATGGCGATCGGCTCTTATTAGATGCCGCATTCAGGGATCGAAGGATGCGGTTTAAGCAAAATGTACCAGATGGTTAATTTTGCGGAAGAGCCAGGGTGAAGGCAAGGCGATAAATCTGTTCGTTTATCGCCCTGGTTGATGATCTGAACCTGAATTGGAATTGGAATTGGATTTGGAATTGGAATTGGAATTGGAATGAGATTCTGTGGGAGCCGAGCTTGCTCGCGATGCAGGAGACACCGCTAGAAGACATACCGCGCTATCGTTTATCGCCGGAATACCGACCAGACCAAGCTCAGCCCCCACAGAATTGGGTCCTCTCAGTTAGTTTTCTGAGCCACTCAAGAAGCAATCAACTGCCGCAACACATAATGCAGAATCCCGCCCGCCTTGAAGTACTCCACCTCATTCAGGGTATCGATGCGGCACAGCACATCGACCATTTCCTGGGTGCCGTCTTCGCGGGTGATCGTCAGCTTGAGGCTCATGCCGGGTCGAAGCTCGGCATGGGTCAGGCCGCTGATATCCAGCGTCTCCTTACCGGTAAGGTTCAACGTCTTGCGACTCTGGCCATTCTTGAACTGCAGCGGCAATACACCCATGCCTACCAGATTGGAGCGATGGATACGTTCGAAGCTCTCGGCAATCACCGCTTTGACGCCCAGCAGGTTAGTGCCTTTTGCGGCCCAGTCGCGGCTTGAACCGGTGCCGTATTCCTGACCGGCAATGATCACCAGTGGCGTTTTTTCAGCCTGATAGCGCATGGCTGCATCGTAAATCGGCATCTCCTCGTCAGTGGGGGCGTGCAGTGTAAAACCGCCTTCTTCGCCGCCGAGCATCTCGTTGCGGATACGGATATTGGCGAAGGTCCCGCGCATCATGACTTCATGATTGCCGCGACGTGAACCGTAAGAGTTGAAGTCTCGTGGCTCAACGCCTTGTTGACGCAGATAGCGGCCTGCCGGGCTGTCCGTCTTGATGTTACCGGCCGGGGAAATGTGGTCGGTGGTCACCGAGTCGCCCAGCAAGGCAAGCACGCGTGCGCTGTGGATGTCTTCGATGATCGGCAGTGGCCCGGCGATGTCTTCGAAGAAGGGTGGATGCTGGATGTAGGTCGAATCGTCCTGCCACACGTAAGTTGCAGCTTGCGGCACTTCGATGGCTTGCCACTGTTCGTCGCCGGCGAACACCTCGGCGTATTCCTTGTGGAACATGCCGGTATTGACCTGCTCAACCGCTTCTGCGATTTCCTTCTGGCTCGGCCAGATATCGCGCAGATAAACCGGTTGACCGTCTTTGCCTTCACCCAGCGATTCGCTGCTGATATCGACTCTCACGCTACCCGCCAGCGCATAGGCAACAACCAGCGGCGGGGAGGCCAGCCAGTTGGTTTTGACCAGCGGATGCACGCGGCCTTCGAAGTTACGGTTCCCGGACAGCACTGACGCCACGGTCAAATCCGATTGTTGAATGGCTTTCTCGATAGGATCAGGCAACGGCCCGGAGTTGCCGATGCACGTGGTACAGCCATAGCCCACCAGATCGAAACCCAGTGCGTCGAGGTACTGGGTCAGCCCGGCGGCTTTGTAATAGTCGGTCACCACTTTGGAGCCAGGGGCCAGCGACGTCTTCACCCAAGGCTTGGTTTTCAGGCCTTTCTCCACGGCTTTTTTCGCCACCAGTCCGGCGGCCATCATTACGCTAGGGTTAGAGGTGTTGGTACAGGAGGTAATTGCCGCGATGACCACAGCGCCGTTTTTCAGGCGATAGGTACGGCCTTCGTGCTCGTATTCGGCCTCACCGGTCACTTGATCGGCATTGCCCACCGCGACACCGCCGCCGCCTTCACTTTCCAGACGACCTTCGTCTTTCTGGGCAGGTTTGAATTGCAGGCCGAGGAAGTCAGTAAAGGCTTGGGCAACATCCGGCAACGCGACGCGATCCTGAGGACGCTTCGGACCGGCCAGGCTGGCTACGACCGTGTTCATATCCAGTTCAAGACTGTCGGTAAACACCGGATCCTGGCCGGGCAGGCGCCAGAGGCCTTGGGCCTTGCAGTAGGCCTCAACCAGTTTCACGGTTTCATCAGGACGACCGGACAGGCGTAGATAGTCCAGGGTCACATCGTCGACCGGGAAGAAACCGCAGGTCGCACCATATTCAGGGGCCATGTTGGCGATGGTGGCACGGTCAGCCAATGGCAGTTCCGCCAGGCCGTCACCGTAAAATTCGACAAATTTGCCGACCACGCCTTTCTTGCGCAGCATTTGCGTGACGGTCAGCACGAGGTCGGTAGCGGTGATGCCTTCTCTGAGCTTGCCATTGAGTTTGAAACCGATCACTTCCGGGATCAGCATCGACACCGGCTGACCCAGCATCGCTGCTTCCGCTTCGATACCGCCCACACCCCAGCCCAGGACGCCGAGGCCGTTAATCATAGTGGTGTGAGAATCGGTGCCCACCAGCGTGTCGGGGAAGGCATAGGTGCGGCCATCCTCGTCTTTGGTCCAGGCCGTGCGCCCCAGGTATTCCAGATTGACCTGGTGACAGATCCCGGTGCCCGGCGGTACCACGCTGAAATTATCGAAAGCGCTCTGGCCCCAGCGCAGGAAAGCGTAACGCTCCCCGTTGCGCTCCATTTCGATATCGACGTTTTGCGCGAATGAATCTGCATTGCCGAACTTGTCGACCATCACCGAGTGGTCGATGACCAGATCCACGGGTGACAACGGGTTGATACGCTGCGGATCGCCGCCAGCCTTGGCCACGGCGGCGCGCATGGCAGCCAGGTCGACCACGGCCGGTACGCCGGTGAAGTCTTGCATCAGAACGCGGGCAGGGCGGTACTGAATTTCCCGGTCGGAGCGACGCTCGCCCAGCCAGGCGGCCAGCGATTTGAGGTCTGTTCCGGTGACGGTCTTGTTGTCTTCCCAGCGCAGCAGGTTTTCCAGCAGCACCTTGAGGGACATCGGCAATTTGCTCAGATCGCCCAAGCTCTTCGCGGCTTCCGGCAGACTGAAGTAGTGGTAGGTCTTGTTGTCGATTTCGAGTGTTTTAAGGGTGTTCAGGCTATCGAGGGAGGGCATGAAATAACTCCTTTGATGCGTCCGCACGGTACGGACTGGACGATTGAAATCCTTTTGCAAGCTTGGGTCTTGGTATCGCTCGCGATTGAATGCTTATGTGCTAATGACCAGCCGGTTCCACCAGTGGTTCCTGATTCAGCTATCATGCTCGCCTTTTGCGTCGCTGAGGTTAATTCTCTCGTATAGGTCGACGTGTTCAGGAGCACCCCATGAACACCCTGTTTATGCACTGTCGTCCGGGCTTTGAAGGTGAGGTCTGTTCGGAAATCGCCGAGCATGCGGCACGCCTCAATGTGTCCGGCTACGCCAAAGCCAAGCCAAATACCGCCTGCGCCGAATTTGTCTGCACCGAGGGCGACGGTGCCGAGCGGCTTATGAATGGCCAGCGCTTCTCGAAACTGATCTTCCCTCGCCAATGGGCTCGGGGTGTGTTTCTGGAGTTGCCGGAAACACACCGCATCAGTGTCATTCTTGAGCACATGGCGAGCTTTGCCACCTGCGGCAGCCTGTGGCTGGAAGTGGTCGACACCAACGATGGCAAGGAGCTTTCGACGTTCTGTCGCAAGTTCGAAGCCCCGTTGCGCAAGGCGCTGACTCAGGCTGGCAAGCTGGTCGACGATCCGCGTAAGCCACGCTTGTTGCTGACCTTCAAGAGTGGTCGTGAGGTGTTTCTCGGACTGGCTGATGCCGACAATTCGGCGATGTGGCCCATGGGCATCCCTCGTCTGAAATTTCCCCGTGAAGCGCCAAGTCGTTCAACGCTGAAACTGGAAGAGGCCTGGCATCACTTCATCCCGCGTGATCAGTGGGATGAGCGTCTTTCCGGTGACATGACCGGTGTTGACCTCGGCGCTGCGCCGGGTGGCTGGACTTACCAACTGGTGCGTCGCGGCATGCTGGTGACGGCCATCGACAACGGGCCAATGGCCGAAAGCCTGATGGACACCGGGCTGGTTCAGCATTTGATGGCCGATGGGTTTACTTACAAACCGCGCCAACCGGTGGACTGGATGGTGTGTGACATCGTCGAGAAACCCGCGCGCAATGCTGCTTTGCTGGAAACCTGGCTGGGTGAGGGCTTGTGTCGCGAAGCCGTGGTCAACCTCAAATTGCCGATGAAACAGCGCTATGCCGAAGTCAGTCGCCTGTTACTGCGCATTGAGGAAGGCTTCGAAGCGCGAGGTATTCGGGTCGAGATCGGCTGCAAGCAGCTGTACCACGACCGCGAAGAAGTGACCTGCCATTTGCGTCGGCTGGACGGGAAGCGCAAGGGGTGAGTTGCACTATCGCCTGAACCTGATTTGAAATGCGACCTTGTGGGAGCCGGGCGTGCCCGCGATGCATGAGACGTGGTCAGAGGGCATTCCGCGTTATCGTTTATCGTCGGAATGCCGCCCAGACCAAGCTCGGCTCCCACAGGGCCGCATTCCTGATGGCTAATCACCTAATCGCTGGGCAATACGCTGGTTCAGGCGTGACAACTTCAGCTCATTTCTATCGCCGTACACCCATCGCGCTCGTATAATGCCCGGCCTTGTCGTCCGGCCTTTTGTGAGCCTATGTACCCGATTCCCGAAATTGAAGCCTTCCTCCTTTGCCGCACCCCCGATAGCTGGGTTCAGGCTGCATTACGCAATCTGGATATCCTGCTGATCGACCACGCGAACAACGAAAAGAAGGCGGCCGGGGCGGCGTTTCAGTTCATGTTCCAGTACAACGACAAGTTTGACCTGCTGAGCAAGATGTCGCGCCTGGCTCGGGAAGAGCTGCGCCACTTCGAGCAAGTGCTGAGCATCATCCGCAAGCGCGAAATCCCCATGGCCAACGTCAGTTCTGCACGGTATGCCGGGGCTCTGCGCAAGCTGGTGCGCAATCACAATCCGTATCGTCTGACGGATGCGTTGATCGTCGGGGCGATTGTCGAAGCCCGTTCCTGCGAGCGCTTCGCCTGTCTGGTGCCACACCTGGATGAAGAGCTGGGTAAGTTCTACGCCGGGCTGTTGAAGTCCGAAGCACGCCATTTTCAGGACTATCTGAAGCTGGCCTACACCTATGGCGACAAGGCTGATGTTGACGCCAAGATCGAAGAAGTCCGCCTCGCCGAACGCGAACTGATCGAAAGCCCGGACGAAGAGTTCCGGTTTCACAGCGGTGTGCCGGCGTTCGGTTGAGCCCCTGATTATTTGAGCCTGATGCGATTATGTGGGAGCGGTGCTTGCCCGCGATAAGAGCAACGCGATCTAAAGTGAATCGCATCCAGCCTTATCGCGGGCAAGCACCGCTCCCACAGGTACTGCATTTCTTGCACGATTGTGCATGCAGCCAAGACGCTTTTCCTTAAATAGCAAGCAAGCTAATAAAAGCTTTGCCATTTGCTGCCTAGGCAGTAATATCGCCACATTCTCTGCCTAGGCAGCTAATTTGGTGGATTCATGAAACATTTCAGTCCTGACAATCAGCAGTCGACGATCATGGGCATGCTGATCGGCCGCACCAATTCGCTGAAGGATCGCATTCTCGACAAGCAATTAGTGCCCTACGGCATCACTTTCTCGCAGTTCAAGGTGTTGATCATCGTTGCCCAGCTCCGCGCGGACACTCCCGCTGAATTGTGTCGGCACCTGTCCCTGGACAGCGGTTCCATGACCCGCATGCTTGATCGCCTTGAGCAGAAACAACTGCTGGAGCGCACCCGATCGGCCACTGATCGGCGTCAGGTCCAGTTGGTTCTGACGGAGCAGGGGCGAATCATCACCGACCAATTGCCGCAAATTGGCGCTGAAGCCATGAATGAATTGCTTGGCGTGCTGGATGCGGAAGAGGTGGCAAGTCTGGAGAGAATTCTCAGCAAGGTGCTGATCGATGCCAACGATCACATCGCCATTACCCGTCTGAGTTTCAAAGACAGAGGTGCAGAATGAGCCTTTCTGTATCGCGGGCGCGCTATAGCCTGTTGCTGATCGCCCTGAGTGTCGCCGGTTGCGCCAACTACAGCGGCCTGACCACCCAAGGCAAAAGCCTTGACGCTAATACCTTGCAAGCCGAACACAGCCTGCAAGGTATTAGCCTGTCGCCTGCGGCCTGGCCTAAACGTGACTGGTGGACAAACCTCGGCGATCCTCAACTGAACGCCCTGATCGACGAAGCCCTGCGCGACAGCCCCGACATGCAGGTCGCCAATGCGCGCACTCATCAAGCCATGGCTTCGGCCTACGCTGCCGATGCGGCACGTATGCCGACAGTCGACGCCGACGCCAGTGTCAGTCGCTCGCGCCTGGCCCGGGATCAGGACCCGAGCGGCATGGGCGGGCGCTACAGCACCTTGCGCAGCCTCGCGGTGAACTTCAATCACAACTTCGATTTATGGGGCGGCCAGCGGGCAGCCTGGGAAGCTGCTTTGGGTCAGGCTCGCGCTGCTGAAGTCGATGAACAGGCTGCGCGCCTGACGTTGGCTGCCGATGTGGCGCGTGCCTACAGCGATGTAGGTCAGGCTTACATCGTTCATGATCTGGCGACTGAGGATCTCAAGCGCACGCAACAATTGCTCAACCTGGGCAATCAGCGCCTGCAGTCCGGGATTGACAGCCAGTATCAATATCAGCAGACCGAAAGCCTGGAGGCCAACTCCCAAGAGGCGCTGATCGCCGCGGAGAAAAGCCTGCGCAGCGCAAAAATCGCTTTAGCGGTGTTGCTCGGTAAAGGCCCGGATCGCGGTCAGGAAATCGCCAGACCCAACTTGCTCAAGCCTGCCGTTGTTACCTTGCCGACTTCATTGCCCGCCGAGTTGCTGGGACGTCGGCCTGACATCGTTGCGGCCCGCTGGCGCGTTGAAGCCGCGAGCAAGAATATCGTGGCGGGCAAGACCAATTTCTATCCGAACCTAAACCTCAGTGCCGCTGCCGGGGCTGAGTCACTGCTGGGTGACGCTATGTTTGGTTCGGCCAGTCGCTTCTTCAATGTTGCCCCGACCATTTCCCTGCCGTTGTTCGACGGCGGCCGTTTGCGTGCTGATCTGGACGCTCGCGATGCTGATTACGATCTGGCCGTGGCGCAATACAACAAGAGCCTGGTGCGGGCCTTGGGCGACGTCAGCGACAACATCGGTCAGTTGCGTGCCATCGATGGCCAGATTCAGGCCCGTCAGCACGCTACGGATGTGGTCCAGCAATCATTCAACACCGTGACCCAGCGCTATGGCTCGGGGATCGGCAATTACCTGGACGTGCTGACTACAGAGCAGCAATTACTCCAGTCACAACGCCAACTGGCTGATCTCAACGCCGAACGAATCGATTTGTCGATCCAGTTGATGCAAGCCCTGGGCGGTGGTTTCGAGGGCGAAAGTCCCTCCGACGCCACTTCATCAACTGCTTCGCTGACTAACTCAAGGTAATCGTCATGGCCACTGCCGCTAGCGAAAATACTTCTGGCAACGCTCCGGAAAACAGTAAAAAAGACACTAACCCACGTAAGCGCAAACTGCTCCTGATCGGCTTGGCGCTCGTGGTCATTCTCGGCGGGTTGGGCGTCTGGGCCTGGCATGAACTGTATGGCCGCTGGAATGAAAACACCGACGATGCTTATGTGAACGGTAATGTGGTGGAAATCACTCCGCTGGTCACCGGCACTGTGACCAGCATTGGCGCGGATGATGGTGATCTGGTCCGCGCCGGGCAGGTGTTGCTGCAATTTGACCCTTCGGATGCCGAAGTCGGTCTGCAAAGTGCCGAAGCCAATCTGGGCAAAACCGTGCGGCAGGTTCGCGGTCTGTACAGCAATGTCGACGGCATGAAAGCGCAACTGGCAGCCCAGCGCGCTGAAGTGAAAAAGGCTCAGGACAACTACACCCGGCGCAAAAGTCTTGCCGCAGGCGGGGCAATTTCTCAGGAAGAGCTGTCCCACGCCCATGACGATTTGATCAGTGCGCAAAGCGCCTTGAGCAATGTTCAGCAGCAACTGGCGAGTAGTGTCGCGTTGGTGGATGACACCGAAGTGTCGTCGCACCCGGACGTGAAGGCCGCTGCGGCTCAGTTGCGTCAGGCTTACCTGGCCAATGCTCGCAGCACCTTGATCGCGCCGGTCACCGGTTACGTCGCCAAACGAACGGTACAACTGGGCCAGCGCGTTCAGCCGGGCACCGCATTGATGGCGGTGATTCCGCTGGATCAGTTGTGGATCGATGCCAACTTCAAGGAAACCCAACTGGGCAAAATGCGCATTGGTCAGCCAGTGGAAATCGAGTCGGACCTTTACGGCAGTGACGTGAAGTACAGCGGCACCATCGACAGTCTGGGTGCCGGTACCGGCAGTGCATTCGCTCTGCTGCCTGCACAGAACGCCACCGGCAACTGGATCAAGATCGTTCAGCGCGTTCCCGTTCGTGTCCACATCAACGCAGAAGAACTGGCGAAGCATCCGCTGCGCATCGGCCTGTCCACGACAGTTAACGTCGATCTGCATGATCAGAGCGGACCGGTATTGGCGCAACAGCCGCCGAAGCAGGCTTCGTTCAGCACCAACGTCTATGAGCAGCAACTGGCCGAGGCAGATGCCTTGATCAATCGTCTGATTCATGAAAACAGCGCACTGACCGGCAAGACTGCTCAGCGCTGATCCGCCAATCCGCGTGCCCTGGCCTTTGAACGGCCGGGGCAGCGTCAAGTTTTCAGGGATTCGCGATGAGCGCCAACGCCCCCGCATCATTTACGCCGCCCAGCCTGCTGCTGTGTACCATCGGCCTGTCGCTGGCGACCTTCATGCAGGTTCTCGATACGACGATTGCCAATGTCGCCTTGCCGACCATTTCCGGCAATCTGGGCGTCAGCTCGGAGCAGGGCACTTGGGTTATTACCTCGTTCGCCGTGAGTAACGCCATCGCCTTGCCGCTGACAGGCTGGCTGAGCCGCCGTTTTGGCGAGGTGAAGCTTTTTCTGTGGGCGACGATTCTGTTTGTGCTGGCGTCGTTCCTGTGCGGGATTTCCCAGTCAATGCCTGAGCTGGTGGGCTTTCGCGTGCTGCAAGGCGTAGTGGCGGGGCCGTTGTACCCCATGACGCAAACCCTGTTGATTGCGGTGTACCCCCCGGCGAAAAGGGGGATGGCACTGGCATTGCTGGCGATGGTCACGGTGGTCGCACCGATTGCCGGGCCGATTCTCGGCGGCTGGATCACTGACAGTTACAGCTGGCCGTGGATCTTCTTCATCAACATCCCGATTGGCCTGTTCGCAGTGCTGGTCGTACGCATGCAAATGGCCAAACGGCCAGTGGTGACCAGTTACCAGCCCATGGACTATATCGGGCTGATCACTTTGATCATTGGCGTCGGTGCCTTGCAGATCGTGCTCGACAAGGGCAACGACCTGGACTGGTTCGAGTCAAATTTCATCGTCATTGGCGCGCTGATTTCAGCCGTAGCATTGTCGGTTTTCGTGATCTGGGAAATGACCGACAAGCACCCGATAGTCAATCTTCGTCTGTTTGCCTTTCGTAACTTCCGCATCGGCACCATGGTGCTGGTCGGCGGCTATTCCGGGTTCTTTGGTATCAACCTGTTGCTGCCCCAGTGGCTGCAGACCCAGATGGGCTACACGGCAACCTGGGCGGGGCTGGCTGTAGCACCCATCGGTATCTTGCCGGTGTTGATGTCGCCTTTTGTCGGCAAGTACGCACACAAGTTCGACCTGCGCGTGCTGGCCGGATTGGCGTTTCTGGCGATTGGCACCAGTTGCTTCATGCGGGCGGGCTTCACCAACGAGGTGGACTTTGAACACATCGCGCTGGTCCAGTTGTTCATGGGGGCGGGCGTGGCGTTGTTCTTCATGCCGACGTTGAGCATTCTGCTTTCAGACTTGCCGCCTAATCAGATTGCCGATGGCTCAGGGCTGGCGACGTTTTTGCGGACGCTGGGCGGTAGCTTCGCGGCATCGCTGACCACGTGGATCTGGATCCGTCGTGCCGATCAGCATCATGCGTATCTGAGTGAAAACATCAGCACTTATGATCCTGCGACCCGGGATGCGCTGAACTCACTGGGTGGTGCGAGCCCTTCGGCTTATGCGCAACTTGAGCAGACCCTCAATAGCCAGGCGTACATGATGTCCACGGTGGATTATTTCTATCTAATGGGCTGGATATTCATGGGCCTGATTTTGCTGGTCTGGCTGGCCAAACCGCCGTTCACCGCCAAGGCCGGGCCTGCGGCAGGCGGGGGACATTGATGTAGCAACTTCTCCTGTAGGAGCTGCCGAAGGCTGCGAAGCGGTGTGTCAGGGAAACCGCTTTCGCAGCCTTCGGCAGCTCCTACAAAGGATGAGGCAGGGCGGCCATCTGCTCCGGCACAAAATCAAACGCCCCCAGCTGAAACCCTTGTTCATCCACCTGCACGGCCCAGCCTTGCTTGTCCCAGTCACCCAGCAC
This sequence comes from Pseudomonas syringae group sp. J309-1, assembly GCF_032582135.1. Lineage (NCBI taxonomy): Bacteria > Pseudomonadati > Pseudomonadota > Gammaproteobacteria > Pseudomonadales > Pseudomonadaceae > Pseudomonas > Pseudomonas syringae group sp. J309-1. The sequence continues at coordinate 27,341 of NZ_JAWHNU010000064.1, forward strand.
AATGCGCCGCGCCGCCTGATCGCCGATCTGTAGCTTATGGATGGCGGGGCGGTGGGTGTGGCCGTGGATCAGGGTTCGTACGTCAAATTGCTGCATCACGTTGGGCACTTCTTCTGGCGTGACGTCGACGATGTCGTTGGCTTTCATTCGGGTTTGCGAGCGGCTTTCATTGCGCAGTTTGCGCGCCAGCTTGTATCGGGTGCTCTTGGGCAGATTACGCAGCACGAACAGGGTCAGCGGGTTGCGCAGGTAACGGCGCATGCGAATGTAGCCTTCATCCCGCGTACACAGGCTGTCGCCGTGCATCAGCAGAACAGGCTCGCCGTTCAACTGAACGACGCTCGGGTCTGGCAGCAGTGTGCATCCAGCCGCTTTACAGAAGGCACGGCCAATCATGAAGTCACGATTGCCATGCATCAGAAATATTTGGGTGCCGCTATCGCTCAGCTCTCGCAAGGCCTGGCAAATCGAGCGCTGAAAGGGCGACATTGCATCATCGCCAATCCAGACCTCGAAAAAATCACCGAGGATATACAGGGCCTGAGCATCGCGGGCACGGCCCGCGATCAGATCCAGAAACGCCCGGGTAATGTCCGGGCGCTCTTCCTGCAAATGCAGATCGGAGATCAGCAATATCACTCAACGATCTCGGCTTTCTCGATGATCACGTCTTCAGTCGGTACGTCCTGGTGACCGGATTTGCTGCCGGTGGACACGCCTTTGATCTTGTCGACAACGTCAGTGCCTTCGATCACTTCAGCGAATACAGCGTAACCCCAGCCTTGAGTGGTCTTGGCGCTGTGGTTGAGGAAGCTGTTGTCGGCAACGTTGATGAAGAACTGCGCGGAGGCCGAATGCGGCTCCATGGTACGGGCCATGGCAACGCTGTACTTCTTGTTCGGCAGACCGTTGTCAGCTTCGTTCTGGATGCTTGGGCGCTTGTCTTTCTTTTCTTTCATGCCAGGCTCGAAACCGCCGCCCTGGATCATGAAGTTACCGATGACACGGTGGAAAACGGTGTTTTCGTAGTGGCCGGCGTTGACGTATTCGATGAAGTTGGCGACGGTCAGCGGCGCTTTTTCAGCGTTCAGTTCCAGGACGATGTCGCCGTGGTTGGTGGTCAATTTTACTTTGGACATATCAAAAGTCGCTCTTTTAGCATTCGTGAATGGACGCGTTATAACCCAGACGCGCAGTTTACAGAGGTCGTTACATAATTCTTTCGAGATTTTAACTCGATGGTTTTCTTACAGGGCGCTGTTAGCCTATTGACAGCTTCGGCTATCATAAGCGCTTTGATTTAGTCGGCCTACCCTGGCCGCGCACTTGTATTGTCCAAGGATCCTATGAGCAAGCCCACTCAAGACCCCGCTGCGAATTCAAAGGCAGGCCCTGCAATTCCTACCAATTTCCTGCGCCCGATTGTCCAGGCAGACCTCGATTCGGGTAAGCACACGAAGATCGTGACCCGCTTTCCGCCTGAGCCAAACGGCTATCTGCACATCGGTCACGCCAAGTCGATCTGCGTGAATTTCGGTCTGGCTCAGGAATTCGGTGGCGTCACGCACCTGCGTTTTGACGACACCAACCCGGCCAAGGAAGACCAGGAATACATCGACGCCATTGAAAGCGACGTCAAGTGGCTGGGCTTCGAGTGGGATGGCGAAGTGCGCTATGCCTCGCAGTATTTCGATCAATTGCACGACTGGGCTGTCGAGCTGATCAAGGCTGGCAAGGCTTACGTGGACGATCTGACCCCGGAGCAGGCGCGCGAATATCGCGGCACCCTGACCGAGCCGGGCAAGAACAGCCCGTTCCGTGAGCGCAGCGTTGAGGAAAACCTTGACCTGTTCGCCCGCATGAAAGCCGGTGAGTTCGAAGACGGTGCCCGCGTACTGCGCGCCAAAATCGACATGGCTTCGCCGAACATGAACCTGCGCGACCCGATCCTGTATCGCATTCGTCATGCTCACCACCACCAGACCGGCGACAAGTGGTGCATCTACCCGATCTACGACTTCACCCACGGTCAGTCGGATGCCATCGAAGGCATCACCCACTCGATCTGCACCCTGGAGTTCGAAAGCCATCGTCCGCTGTATGACTGGTTCCTCGATAACCTGCCGGTGCCAAGCAAACCGCGCCAGTACGAGTTCTCGCGCCTGAACCTGAACTACACCATCACCAGCAAGCGCAAGCTCAAGCAACTGGTCGATGAAAAGCACGTTCACGGCTGGGACGACCCGCGCATGTCGACGCTGTCGGGTTTCCGCCGTCGTGGCTACACGCCGAAGTCGATACGTAACTTCTGCGAAATGATCGGCACCAACCGTTCCGACGGCGTAGTCGATTTCGGCATGCTGGAATTCAGTATCCGCGACGATCTGGACCACAGCGCTCCGCGTGCCATGTGCGTGCTGCGTCCGTTGAAAGTCGTGATCACTAATTATCCGGAAGGTCAGGTCGAGAAGCTTGAGCTGCCGCGCCACCCGAAAGAAGACCTCGGCGTACGCGAGCTGCCGTTCTCCCGCGAGATCTACATCGACCGCGACGACTACATGGAAGAGCCGCCAAAGGGCTACAAGCGTCTGGAGCCGAATGGCGAAGTGCGCCTGCGTGGTAGCTACGTGATCCGTGCCGACGAAGCGATCAAGGATGCCGACGGCAACATCGTCGAGCTGCGTTGCTCTTACGACCCCGACACCCTGGGCAAGAACCCTGAAGGCCGTAAGGTCAAAGGCGTTGTGCACTGGGTCCCTGCGGCTGAAAGCGTTGAATGCGAAGTCCGTCTTTACGACCGTCTGTTCCGTTCGCCAAATCCTGAAAAGACCGAAGACGGCGCGACCTTCCTGGACAACATCAATCCGGATTCCCTGCAAGTGCTGACCGGTTGTCGTGCTGAACCTTCATTGGGACAAGCGCAACCGGAAGACCGTTTCCAGTTCGAACGCGAAGGTTATTTCTGCGCGGACATCAAGGACTCGAAACCTGGTCAACCAGTCTTCAACCGCACGGTGACGTTGCGGGACTCCTGGACCTGAGGCAAGCAAGTGCTTTCTATCTACAACACGCTCACCAAGAGCAAAGAAGTCTTCAAACCGCTGGATGGCAACAAGGTGCGTATGTATGTCTGCGGGATGACCGTGTACGACTACTGCCACCTGGGCCACGGCCGCAGCATGGTGGCGTTCGACCTCGTGACCCGCTGGCTGCGCTTCAGCGGTTACGACCTGACGTATGTGCGCAACATCACCGACATTGACGACAAGATCATCAATCGTGCCCGTGAAAACGGCGAGTCGTTCGATGCGCTGACGGCGCGAATGATTGATGCGATGCATGAGGACGAAGCACGGCTGAATATCCTCAAGCCGGATATGGAGCCGCGTGCCACCGATTACATCGACGGCATGCACGCCATGATTCAGACCTTGATCGACAAGGGCTACGCCTATGCACCGGGTAATGGCGACGTTTATTACCGCGTCGGCAAATTCCTCGGTTACGGCAAGCTGTCGCGCAAGAAGATCGAAGACCTGCGCATTGGCGCACGTATCGAAGTGGACGAGTCCAAGGACGATCCGCTGGACTTCGTGCTCTGGAAAGGCGTCAAACCGGGTGAACCCAGTTGGGAATCACCTTGGGGCGCCGGGCGTCCGGGCTGGCACATCGAGTGCTCGGTGATGTCCACCTGCTGCCTTGGTGAGACGTTCGATATTCATGGCGGCGGCAGCGACCTTGAGTTTCCGCACCATGAAAACGAAATCGCCCAGAGCGAAGCGGCCACTGGCAAGACCTACGCCAACGCCTGGTTGCACTGCGGCATGATTCGCATCAATGGCGAGAAGATGTCCAAGTCATTGAACAACTTCTTCACCATCCGCGACGTGCTGGAAAAATACTCGCCGGAAGTGGTGCGGTATCTGTTGGTTTCCAGTCACTACCGCAGCGCGATCAACTATTCCGAAGACAGTCTCAGGGAATCCAAGAGCGCGCTGGAGCGTTTCTACCATGCCCTTCGTGGCTTGCCGATTTCCGAGCCGCTAGGTGGTGAGGCATTCGTGGAGCGTTTCTCTGCGGCCATGAACGACGACTTCGGTACTCCGGAAGCGTGCGCGGTGTTGTTCGAGATGGTTCGTGAAATCAACCGTCTGCGAGAAACCGACTTGGCGGCCGCCGCCGGTTTGGCGGCGCGCTTGAAACAACTGGCCAGTGTGTTGGGCGTCTTGCAGCTTGAAGCCGATGACTTTTTGCGCGCAGGCGCGGAAGGGCGGGTTGATGCGGCAGAAGTCGAAGCGCTGATCCAGGCGCGTCTCGCTGCCCGCGCAGCCAAGGATTGGGCCGAGTCCGACCGCATCCGCGACCAGATCACCGCCATGGGCGTGGTGCTGGAAGATGGGAAGGGCGGTACGACCTGGCGGTTGGCGGATTGATTAGCTGACGGCTGGCTGTAATTCCCTGTGGGAGTCGCCCAAGTGTCCCAGGCACCACGCTGTCGAGCAGCAAACACGGACCCTGTAGGAGTGAGCTTGCTCGCGATTCGGCCTGTCAGTCGATGAATATATTGCCTGTACTG